>DASQVU010000397.1:0-3739 GCA_035640615.1 Pseudonocardiaceae bacterium | reverse complement strand
CATGATCCTGACCACCCCCACGAGCTGTTCGCGCTGCGCTATCCCTACACCCACAACCTGTTCGTGCTGCACCGCGCCGCCGGCGGCCCCCACGGACACCGCCACCTCGACCACGCTAGCGTCCCCGACCGAGTCCGCGTCCGCTCCGCCACGCTGGCCACCACCCCCGCGGTCGTGATCGCCAGTGAACGCATGGACGAGGACCCGCAATGGCGTTCGCTGCACCCCGGAGAATTACTCCACATCGACCGCACCCTCACCGCCCACACCACCATCGCCATCGAACACCCACCCGACCACCAGCTCACCCTGGCCGACCTCGGCCACCACGCCGCATCACAAAACCACCAATGACCAAACCGACCCCGCTCAGCACCGCCCCGCCGGCGATGACAATCGCCCAACAAAAAGCCCGACCAACGGATATCCTCTCCTCATCCCTCACCACACCTCCACGCCTTCTATAACCCGACGGATTGGCTCGCGCGGCATCGCACCCCGCTCATCAACCGGTCACCGCCGGCGGCCGGGAGCCACGGTAGTCGCCCGATGACCGCACCCAATCCCAGCGCCAGACTCGTTCAGCAGCGGCGCCTGGTCACCGAGCTGCCCGGTCCCCGATCTCGACAACTATCGGCTCGCCGCGACGCGGCGGTCTCGGCCGGAGTCAGTGTCACCCTGCCCGTATTCATTGCCGCAGCCGGCGGTGGAGTGCTCCTAGACGTCGACGGCAACTCCCTCATCGATTTAGCCTCCGGCATCGCAGTAACCAGTGTGGGCAACGCCGCACCCGCGGTGGTGACCGCCGTGCAGGCACAAGTCGAACACTTCACCCACACCTGCTTCATGGTCACCCCCTACGAGTCCTACCTCGCGGTCTGCGAGGAACTAGCCAGGCTCACCCCCGGCGAACACGACAAACGCTCAGCGCTGTTCAACTCCGGAGCCGAAGCCGTCGAAAACGCCGTCAAAATAGCCCGTCACGCCACCGGGCGAGCGGCGGTGGTCGTCTTCGACCACGCCTACCACGGCCGCACCAACCTCACGATGGCGTTGACAGCCAAAGCAATGCCCTACAAACACCGCTTCGGGCCCTTCGCACCCGAGATATACCGCGTCCCCACCTCCTACCCGTTCCGGGACCCACCCACAATGAGCGGACAACAGGCAGCCACCCGCGCCCTGTCCCTCATGGACAAACAGATCGGTGCCGACCAGCTCGCCTGCGTCGTGATCGAGCCAATCCAAGGGGAGGGCGGCTTCATCGTCCCCGCTCCCGGCTTCTTGCCCACCATCGCCCAATGGTGCACCGAACACGGCGTGCTCTTAGTCGCCGACGAGATCCAAACCGGGTTTTGCCGCACCGGTGACTGGTTCGCCTGCCACCACGAAAACATCATCCCCGACCTGATCACCACCGCGAAAGGCATCGCCGGCGGCCTACCCCTGGCCGCAGTCACCGGCCGCACGCACCTGATGGACGCCGTCCACGCCGGCGGGCTGGGCGGCACCTACGGCGGTAACCCCCTCGCCTGCGTCGCCGCACTGGCCAGCATCACCACCATGCGCCAACACGACCTCGCCAGCGCAGCCCGCCGCATCGAGACGATAGCCAAACCCCAGCTCAACGCACTCGCCACACAATGCCCGGCCGTAGGCCAAGTCAGAGGCCGCGGCGCCATGCTCGCCCTCGAACTCATCAACCCACGTACTAGACAACCAAATCCGGAGCTCACCACGAAAGTCGCCCACACTTGCCACAACGCCGGAGTCGTTGTATTGACCTGCGGCACCTACGCCAACGTCATCCGGCTGCTGCCGCCCCTGGTCATCCCCCCAGACCTACTCACCGAAGGACTCGACGTCCTCACCCACGCCATCCTCACCGCGACAACCTGAACACTCCATAGTGTCCGGCAAGCATGTGGACTTCTGGCTCGAAGCAACGAACCTGTGGGGTTCCAAAAGTCGGCCTGCACCTTTGACCGGGTGATCGGTGTACTCGGCGGCCACGGCGTGGTCGTGAACCGTGTCGTTGCGTCTGCTCTATCTGATCTCCTCCAGCTGCTGAACCTGCGGTTGTTGCTGGGCCGCTCATCGGCATCCAAGGACGTCGAGCTGCTGGTGTTGCGCCACGAACTCGCTGTGCTGCGCAGAGCCAACCCCAAGCCCCGCGTGGACTGGGCAGATCGCGCGGTCTTCGCCGCACTCCTCCGGAAGCTGCCACCATGCTGCGCAGACATCGCCTGATCATGCCGGGCATCATCCTGCGCTGGCATCGTCGTCTCGTCACCAAGAAGTGCACCTACCCCCACCGCCTTGGCCGTCCCGCTGTCGAGGCCACCCTGGCCGTGCTGATCGGGCGTCTGGCCCGGGAGAACCCCAGCTGGGATACCAGCGAATCCAGGGTGAGTTACTTAAACTTGGCCACCGCGTGGGAGCGTCCACCATTCGCCGCGTCTTGCAGCGGTTGCGGGTACCTCCAGCGCCGGTCCGCGACACCGACACGAGCTGGCGGCAGTTTCTGCGCACCCAAGCGTCGACCATGCTGGCGGGTGACTTCTTCCATGTGGACTGCGCGGTCACCCTCCAGCGGATCTACGTGTTGTTCGTCCTGGAGGTCGGCAACCGGTCCGTGCACGTGCTGGGCACAAACTCGAACCCGGACGGCCGGTGGCCACCCAGCAGATCCGCAACCTGGTGATGGATCTCGGCGAGGGCGTCACCCAGTTCCGGTGCCTGGTCCGAGACCGGGCCGGTCAGTTCGCCGCGTCGTTCGACGCTGTCCTGGCCGATGTGGGTATCCGCGTGGTCAGGATTCCTCCGCAGTGCCCGCGGGCGAATGGTTTCGCCGAACGGTTGGTGCCCACGATCAGAGCCAAACTCACCGATCATATTCTGATCTTCAACGAGCAACGGTCGACGACCCCACCGCGCCCGCGAACTCCACCCACCACGGCCGAGCCACCCCGTGGCGGACCTCAGCCAGGAACGGATCACGTCACCCGATTCTGGGCGGCCTGATCAATGAGTACGAACGAGCGGCATAAAGTCGCTGCTCAGCGGAGGTAGTCGACTTTTGGAACCCTGCAGGATCGCATGGCCGTACACCACCTGAACTGCTAACCGTTGAACAGCGGTCGGTAAAGATACCGCTGGAAGACGAGGTCCGCGCTTCATCGCGAAGTTAAAAGAAGCGGGGTGTGGCATACGTCCCACAAAGAGTGGGGATAGCAGAAGCTCAGACAAAAGCAAGTAAGCGACCGTTGCGTCGCCGGGCGCGCCGCTAGCTGCCGCACTCATGAGCTTAACGCAGGTTCTGGTCTTTATTATGAGACCATCCCCTTTGTATTTTATGAGGAGCGCTGATCGCGGAGGGCGGTGCCGTATTTGGCGAGATACACCGCCAGCCGACGTGGATTGCTGCCGCACGCGGAAAGGACTCTTCCGACACATCGAGGATTCCTTACAGTCAACGACGGACCAGCTTATCTCCTGGGTCGCCCGTTACCTGTCCCATTTGCAATCCCCAGCGTGCTGATTTGCAACGATGTGGCCGTGAGTATCCCGGGGACCGGGATGGGTGCGCTGATTGCAGGGGACTCGATGCCGAGCTGATCGATACCGGCGGCGATCCCGGCCGGTTTGGGCCTATCGCGGGCTTCCGTCCTATACTCGCCATCCGCCAAGTCACCGTCGGGCTGTGGGCATCGCCGCCGGGGGCGTACTGCGCCGTCGC
>DASQVU010000396.1:0-2699 GCA_035640615.1 Pseudonocardiaceae bacterium | reverse complement strand
GCCGGCCGCCGTGCAGGTCAAGAGTCTGTTGAACGTCTTCGACTCGGTTGGTCAGGCGGCGCTGTTGCCCCTGCAGGGTGTTCAGTGCGTCGTTCGCCGTGGTCTGCAGCGCGTAGAGGTCTTCGATGTCGTGGCGTACCTGAGCTACTCGCCGCGGGATGTCCGGGTCCACCGTCACGGGCGCAGACAGTAGCCGCTGATGGTGACCATCGGCTGGGCGGCTAGGCAGTGATGACCGATACGCAGCACTATCGATGATCTTGATTGGTTGCCGTCGCAAGAGTCGTTGGTGCGGTGCGTGGGGTTATGCGGATATTGCGATAGATCGTCATCGGAGTGACGCCGCAAGAGGAGGCGATTTCGGCCATGGTGAATTGGCGAGCGTCATACATCCGCTGGGCCTTGTCGATCAGGGCAGGAGTCATCTTGGGTGTGCGCCCGCCGCGCCTGCCCCGCGCTCAGGCGGCAGCCAGCCCGGCCTGAGTGCGCTCACGGATTAGGGCGGCTTCGTACTCGGCCATCAGGGCGAATACACCGAAGATCAGCGCGCCGTGCGCGGTGGTGGTATCCACGATGCCGTTGGTCAGCGATCGGACCCCACACCGCGTTTTTGCAAACTGGTGACGATCTCGATCAGGTCGCGCAGATTGCGACCAAGTCGGTCGATCTTCCAGACGATCAGCGTGTCACCGGGTCGTAGATCCTTGAGGCACTCGTTCCACTGCGGCCGGTCGGAGTTGGTCCCGGTCGCAACGTCGGTGTAGATCTTCAGGTAGCCCTCGGCGGCTAGCGCGTCCAGTTGGAGAGCGGGGTTCTGGTCGGCGGTGCTCACGCGTGCGTAGGCGATCTTGTGTGCCACGGCCCGTGACCCTATCGGTACTCGGGTTGGTCTCGGTGTTGTGTGGTGTTGATTTAGTGGCGGGTTTTGTGAGGTGGCGAGCTGGGCGGATGGTTCGTGTCGGCGCGGGGGTGGTGGGTCTCGCGTAGACGGTCGTTTGCGATAGACCCCCACCCCAGCACTGAACCGGGACCGAACCGATCACGCCGCGGATAACCCTGCTTCAGCCAATTACCGATGACGAAATCACGCCGTTGGTAGTCATCCGCTGGCTGGTGCCTGTCCGGCATGCCGATCGTGGGGGAGCAGTTCCAAGCGGATGTCAGAAGGCCCCAGGGGGACGACGCGGACGTTAGCCATACCCAGGTCATAGGCAATCGCCGCGGCGTGGGCGGAAAAATCCTCCGGCGACTGGCCCGGCAGCATGCGGATGTCCACACCCAGCGGTGGCCCGGGATGCACCGAGATCACCTCCGGCATGTGGTACACGCGGCCGCCGGCGATACTGAAGTCGTCTTCGATCAATCCCAGCCCGGTGATGATCTCTTCCACCCGCTCGGCAAGCCGCTCATACGCCACCTGATGGCGTCGTTCCACGTCGCGGGCATGACGGCGCTCCCGCGGATGCCGTAACCGGGACAGCCACGGCGTCTGCTCCGCGCTGGCCTGCCCGGTGCCGCCGGAGCGCCGACGTTTGATCACCACCTCGGGTCCGTGCGGCAGCAAGCTCTCCTGGCAGGTGTCTGACCAGTGCACTCGATAGACCACGCCCCCGGGATCGTTGCGGACCTCCCGGATCTGGCCTTCCCGCACGGGCTCACGCGACTCCCGAGGAATAATCATGATCTCGTCGCCGATCCGGCCGGTCATCGATGCCTCCTGTGGTGTGCCAGGGCCTCCCTGCCTAGCATGAGCGCCGCCATGATCGCGGTGGACTTCCGGGCGGTTCGGCGCCACGAGCTCGGTGAGCAGCGCTGGATAGGGCTCTCGGGTGCCGTGTCGAGGTCGTCTCCTGGCAGGCCAACGGGGCTGGCGTGCCCTGTTGGTTGCCCTCCGCGGGACACCTACAGTCTCCGGCTAATCGCGGTCCGTGCACACCGCTGCTCAACGGTTTGCCTTGTCAACGGCAGCCGAATCTTGACCTCTTGTCGGCGATGCCACGCCGGGGTTTTCACGTGCCGTCGACATGCCTGCTGTGTTTAGTGATTCCCGCGGGTCAGCTGCGGGTCGGGACCTGAGGAGCTTGTTGGGGGTTCGGGTTGTTCGGTGGTCCACCCTAGGGCCCATATTTGGCGTTCGGGGACTTCTCCGGCGGCGTCGGCGAAGGCGCGCAGGGCGGGTAACAGGTCGTCGCAGAGTTGGGGTGGCATCTTGGCCAGCACCCGGGCGATGGCAGCGCTGCGCTGGTCAGTCACCGACTGCACCAGTTGGTGGCCGTCTGGGGTCAGTTGCAGGCTCAGGTAGCGGCGATCCGCGGGGTCATCGGCGCGGTGGATGAGGCCAGCGGCCACCAGTTTGTCGCACAGGCGCGTGGCTGCGGAGGGATTCACTGCGAGTCCTTCGGCCACGGAGCGCAGGTTTTGTGGGCCCCGACTGGCGAGGATCACCAGGATCCGGAACTGCGGCAGGGTCACGCGGTCTTCCACAGTGGCCAACGACTGCGCGGTGACCCCCACCAGAACCCGACTCGCCAGCCGGACCGCCTCAATGTGCTCAGGCCTGGGGCAGGCCGCATCCGCACCAGGGTCGCTGGAGGTCATTAGCCGAGTTTCCCCCACCCACGCGTCGCCTGCCACGACGGCAGCTGCCGGGGTAGCGGCTCGCACCGTCGCCTTCGGACCCAGCCGATCACTTCACTTGC
>DASQVU010000395.1:0-5868 GCA_035640615.1 Pseudonocardiaceae bacterium | reverse complement strand
ATCGAACCGTCCCCGGTGAACACCACCACCTGCCGGCTGGGGTAGGCAGCGGCCGCGCCGATCGCGTACGGCAACCCGGCGGCCACCGAGCAGTTCGTGCCGGAGAAGCTGAACTGCTGGCCCTTGCGGATCTTGATCTGCCGGGCCGCCCAGGTGGTCACCGTGCCGGAATCCCCGCAGACGATCGCATCGGGCGCCAGCACGTCGTTGACCGCCCAGGCCGGCACCTGCGGCTTCATCGGCATGTCGGTGCTGGTGCCGCGCTCGTCCATCAACTTCCACCAGGCTTTCATGCCTTCTTGGGCTTGGCTGAGGAAGGAGCGGTCCTCGTTGCGGGACAGCAGCGGCAGCAGCTCCGCCAGGGTGGCCCGGGCGTCCCCG
The DNA here is from genome assembly GCA_035640615.1 of Pseudonocardiaceae bacterium. Lineage (GTDB taxonomy): Bacteria > Actinomycetota > Actinomycetes > Mycobacteriales > Pseudonocardiaceae. Next base: position 5,487 of record DASQVU010000395.1, on the reverse strand, counting down.
ACCAGGGCCACATCGACCGGGTAGCGCAGCCCGATCCGGTCGGGCTTGTCGTCGATCTGCACGCACACCGCCTGCCCGGGCGAGGGGTAGAACTCGATATAGGGCATGGTGGAGCCGACGATGAGAAGCGCGTCGCACTGTTCGAGGGCCTCCTCCGAGGGGCGGGTACCGACCAGCGCGATCCCACCGGTGGTGTACGGGGAGTCGTCGGGGATGCAGTCCTTACCCAGCTGAGCCTTGACCACCGGCGCGCCCAGCTTGTCGGCGACGGCCTGGAGCTCGTCACCGGCGCCGCGGGCGCCCGCCCCGGCCAGGATGGCGATCTTGGTTTTGCCGTGCAGGACGGCGGCCGCCGCCTCCAGGTCCTGGCGTTGCGGTATCTGGATTGGTGGGCGGTAGGTGGTGGAGGTGTGGCCGGGCACGTTGCGCTTGAACCGGTCACCGGAGTCGGCGGGTGCGGCCTGGTAATCGATCGGGAACGCCAGGTGGCTCGGGCCGCGCTGGGTCAGTGCGGTGCGCACCGCGTAGTCCACCACGTTGATGATGTGTTGCGGTCCCATGATCCGCTGGTTGTAGACCGCCACGTCGTTGAACATGTAGTCGGTGTTGATGTCCTGCAGGTAGGACGTGCCGATCAGGTCGTGGTAGGTCATCCCGGTGATCGCCAGGATGGGCGCCTGCTCCACCTTGGCGTCGAGCATGCCGTTGAGCAGGTGCGCTGCTCCGGGGGCCGCGGTGGAAAAGCAGACCCCGAGCTTGCCGGTGAACTTCGCGTAGCCCACCGCGGCCATCGCGCCGACTTCCTCATGGCGGACGTGGATGTACTGGATCTTGCCGTGGTGCTTGCGTAGCGCGTCCATGAACCCGTTGATGCCGTCGCCGGGCAACCCGAAGATCGTGTCCACGCCCCATTCGATGAGCCGGTCGACCAGGACGTCGGAGGCAGTGCGCTCGTCGGACATGAATGCTCCTTCTTATGATCGACGGCTGGTGGCGATGCCGATCCCCACCCCGGCGGCGACGGTCGCGACCGTCGCCGCGCCGAGCAGGGCTCCCACGGGCAGGGCGGCGTGACCGCCGGAGGTGTAGCGAGTTTCCGGTGGCGATCCGGACGGGCCGCGCTGCCCGTCCCGGATGGCCATCTGCAGCACCTGCGCCAGGTGCAGGGCGCGGCGCTGGGTGCCGGAAGCGATCTGGCCGCGGCAGCTGAAGCCGTCGGCGACGATGAGGGTGTCCCGAGTCGCGGCGCGCACCGCGGGCAGCAGCACCCGCTCACCGGCCTTGGTGGACACCTGGTAGCGCTCACCGGCTTCGTAGCCGAAGCTGCCGGCCATCCCGCAGCACCCGGCGTCCGGGATCTCGACCTGCAGGCCCATTGCGGTGAGCAGGTCCTTTTCCGCGTCGAAGCCCATCACGGCGTGGTGGTGGCAGTGCGGCTGCACCAGCGCTTTGCGCCGCAGCTGGGGTGGCCGGTAGTCCGGTGCCTTCCGGGTGAGGAACTCGGAGAGCACGTAGCTTTGCGCGCGCAGCCGCTTGGCGTCCTCGTCGTGCGGCAGCATGTTGACCAGCTCGTCGCGAAACACCGCCAGGCAGCTCGGTTCCAGCCCGATCACCGGGACACCGGCTTCGATCTGCGGGCGCAGCACGTCCAGGGTGCGGGTCAGGTAGCGGCGGGCGATCCCGAGTAGCCCGTAGTCGTACAGCGGGCGCCCGCAGCACACCCAGCGATCGGGCAGCGTGACGCGGAACCCGGCGGCTTCCAGCACCTCCACCGCGGCGATGCCAACCTGCGGTTCGAAGTAGTTCACGAAGGTGTCCGGCCACAGCAGCACCGGCGGCGCCTCCGGGTAGCGGGGGGTGTGGCCGGCGAACCAGCTGGTAAAGGTCTGGGTGGCGAACGGCGGCGGGTGGCGTTGCGGCGCGACCCCGCCGGCCAGCTTGGCCACCCGGCTGATCCCCGGTGCCTGGGTCAGCGTGTTGGCCAGCCGCGGGGCGTGCGAGGCCAGCCGGGCCCACACCGGGATCAGGCCCAGCGCGTAGGCCTGCCGGGGGCGCAGCCGCCCGGCGTAGTAGTGCGACAGGAACTCGGCCTTGTAGGTGGCCATGTCGACCTTGATCGGGCAGTCGCCCTTGCAACCCTTGCAGGCCAGGCACAGATCCAGTGCCTCCTTGACCTCCGCGCTGCGCCACCGACCCTTGATCGGGCCCGCCGATTCGACCATCTCCTGCAGCAGCCGGGCCCGGCCCCGGGTGGAGTGCTTCTCCTCCCGGGTGACCATGAAGCTCGGGCACATCACGCCGCCGTCGAGGTGGCGGCACTTGCCGACGCCGTAGCAGCGGCCGACCGCGTCGGCGAAGTTGCCGCCGTCCTCCGGGTAACCGAACCGGGTGCTCAGCTGCAGCGGCCGGTGGGTGGTGCCCTGATGGATGTGGCTGTCCAGCGGGTATGGGTCGATCAGCTTATGCGGGTTCATCCGGTTGTCCGGGTCCCAGATGCGCTTGAATTCGGTGAACGCCCGCATCAGCTCCGGGGAGAACATCTTGGGCCACAGCTCGGCGCGGCCGTGCCCGTCGCCGTGCTCCCCCGACAGCGACCCGCCGTAGGCCACCACCAGGTCGGCGGCCTGCTCCATGAACCGGCGGTAGGTCGCCACGCCCTCGGCGGTGCGCAGCTGCCAGTCGATCCGGCAGTGCACGCAGCCCTGACCCCAGTGCCCGTAGAACACCCCGTCGTAGCCGAAGCGGTCCAGCAGCGCGACGAAATCCCGCAGGTAGTCGCCCATGCGGTCGGGTGCGACGGCGGCATCTTCCCAGTTCGGCCAGCCGCCGTGGCCGCCGCCCGTGATCGGCTGGCGGGCCGCGCCGGCCGAATGCCGGCGGATCTCCCAGACCCGGGTTTCCTCCTCCGGATCGTCGTAGAGCTTGTGACTCGGTCCGTCTTGGCGCTTGTCCAGCGCGGCGACCAGCTCGTGGGCCTTGCCATCGGCCTCTTCCTGGGTCTGGCCACCGAACTCGACGAGCACCCAGGCTGTGCCCTCGGGCAGCAGGTCCTGCCCGCCGAAGTGGAAGCCCTTGCGGTGCAAGCTGTCCACCACGTGCTGGCTGGTGAACTCGCAGGCGATGAGGTCGAAGTCCATCAGCCAGGGCACGTCGTCGCCGCTGGAGCCGATGTCCGGGTAGCCGAGCACCACCAGGGTGCGCTTGGGCGGTGAGTGCACCAGCGCGGCGGTGGCTTCCAGAACCAGCGCGCAGGTGCTCTCCGTGCCGACCAGGGCTCGGGCGACGTGGAAGCCGTTCTCCGGCAGCAGCGCGTCGAGGTTGTACCCGGATACCCGGCGCGGAATATCCGGCAGGCCGGTGCGGATCGCATCAGCGTAGGTATCGCGGAGGCGCTTGAGCCCGGCGTAGATCTCACCCCGCCGCCCACCCGCGGCGATGATCTGTTCGAGCTGGTTGTCGGTGGTGGCGCCGACCCTGGTGCGCAGCCCGTCGTAGGTGAGGATCTCCAGCTCGTCGATGTTGTCGGCGGTCTTGCCGGCCATCACCGAGTGGGTGCCACAGGAGTTGTTGCCGATCATCCCGCCGAGCGTGGCGTGGTCGTGGGTGGCCGGGTCGGGGCCGAAGGTCAGCCCGTACTGCTCGGCGGCGTCGCGCAGCGTGTCGCAGATGGTGCCCGGCTGTACCCGGGCCTGCCGCCGCTGGGGATCGAGTGTGAGGACCTGGTTCATGTACTTGGAGAAGTCGAACACCACCGCCGCGTTGACCGTCTGCCCCACCAGGCCCGTGCCGCAGCCGCGGCCGAACACCGGAGCGCCGAAGCGGCGACACAGCTCAAGCGCTGCCTGCGCGTCATCACCGTCGCGCGGGAGCACGGCACCGATCGGGACCTGCCGGAAGATCGACGCGTCGAACGCGTAAAGCGCCCGCGCCTGCGCGTCGAAACGGACCTCGCCCGCAACCGTGCGCCGCAGCGCCCGGCCCAACTCGGCCGCGTAGTCCGGCAATGGCGGGTTGCGATCCGAGGAAAAAGCGCTGCTCACGACACCCTCCTGCAGGCTTACCGGCAGGGCTGACCGCCAGCGGCTTACCCGGGCCCCCGGTAGGTAAACGGGGCTTTATCGGTTTGCCAGCCGGGCGTTCTGGGTAGACGGGCTTGTCCGTTCGACGATCGATGAGCGCTGGGGAGGTGGTTATGGGTAAGCAGGCTCGGATCGGTCTGCTGCTGGGCGGCACAGCGTGCCTACTGGCCGTCATGGTCGACTGGGTTATTCGGGAACTCTGAGAAAGAGCCGGCCCGGGGAGGTTTGCTCGGGGTATGCCAACCGCCCCGCGGCCGGCACTAGCTCAGGAACGGGGCCGGCGCCAGTTGATCATGGGTCGCATGGCGTCCAGGTTGGCCCGGTGGCGGTGCCGCTCGACGATGGTGAACAGCGAGTCGATCAGGGTGTCGCCCAGGCGATGAGGTTGCAGCCCGAGATCGATGAGTCCGGTGTGCACCACGTTGTAGTAGTGGCTTTCCTGCTCCACCCGGGGATTGTCCAGGTATTCGATCTCGCTCGGCCCGGGATAGCAGGCGGTGACCGTCTTGGCGATCTCCTCGATGGACATCGACTCGGTCATCTGGTTAAACACCCGGAATTCGCCCGGCTCCGCCGGGTTTTCGCAGGCTAGCCGGATGCATTCCACCGTGTCGCGGATGTCTATCAGGCCGCGGGTCTGCTGGCCGGAGCCATAGACAGTAAGCGGGTGACCCAAAACGGCCTGCACGATAAAACGGTTAAGCACCGTACCGAAGACCGCATCGTAGTCGAACCGCGTGGCCAGCCTCGAGTCCGCCCCGGTAGCCGGGATTTCTTGGCCGTAGACCACGCCTTGGTTGAGATCGGTAGCCCGCAAACCCCATACCCGGCAGGCGAATTCGATGTTATGGCTGTCGTGCACCTTGGACAGGTGATAAAACGACCCCGGTCGCTTCGGGAAGAGCACCCGGTCGCGCCGCCCGTTGTGCTCGATAGTGAGCCAGCCTTCCTCGATATCGATATTCGGGGTGCCATACTCCCCCATCGTGCCGAGCTTGACAAGATGGATATCGCGGTCGATCTCGGCGATGGAAAATAACAGGTTCAGCGTTCCGATGACATTGTTGCGCTGGGGGTAGACGGCATGCGCCTGATCGATCATCGAATAAGGCGCGGACCGCTGCTCGGCGAAGTGCACCACGGCATGCGGGCGGAAGCCGGCCAGCAACTGACGGGTGAATGTGGCGTGGGCGATATCGCCACAAAATGTGTCGATCCGGCGGCCGGACAGTTCTGCCCAAGCGGCTACCCGGACGTGCAGCGGGTATACTGGAACCAGGCTTTCGACGCCCAACTCGTGATCATAATTGCGGCGGGCGAAGTTGTCCGCGATGGCGACGGTATGCCCGCAATCGGACAAATGGACCGCAGTGGGCCAACCGAGGTATCCGTCTCCGCCCAGGACCAG
>DASQVU010000394.1:0-6397 GCA_035640615.1 Pseudonocardiaceae bacterium | reverse complement strand
ACCTTGGGCCGGAGGCGGTACGGATCATCGCCTGCACCTTCGCCGAGCTGGTCACCGGGCAGATGCGGGAAACCACGGGCCCGATTGACGGTGCCGACCCGGTGGCCCATTACCTGGCGGTGGTTTCGGAGAAGACCGGTTCACTGATCGCCACCGCGGGCCGTTACGGCGCCATGTTCTCCGGCGCCGGACCGGAGCGCACCGAAGCGCTGTGCCGGTTCGGCGAGACCATCGGCACCGCGTTCCAGATCTCCGACGACATCATCGACATCGCCTCACCCGCGGCCCAGTCCGGCAAGACGCCGGGGACGGATCTGCGCGAGGGCGTGCGCACCCTGCCCATGCTTTACGCGCTGGCTGACGGCGGCCCTGGTGGCGACCGGTTGCGCGCGTTGCTGGCCGGCCCGCTGACCGACGATGCGCTGATCGCCGAAGCGCTGTGGCGGCTGCGCGAGTCGCCCGGTCTGGACCGGGCCGTGCGTGCCCTGCGCTCCTACACCGATGCAGCGCGCCGCGAACTCGCCGTACTGCCTCCCTGCGCAGCCCGGGACGCCCTAGCCTCTGTCACCGACTACCTAGCCGCCCGCACCGGCTGACGGCCCCGCCCCTTGCGGTTACTGGCCCCGCCCCTTGTGCAGGAGGGAACGGAGGGAGGCGAGTTGGGGGGCGGTCTCGTAGGTAACTGCGTCGGCGTGGTTGGGCATGGTCGCGGTGGCGTGGAGGGCGGCTTTGGTGGCTATCACCAGCTCGCGGGGAGCCTCGGCCGCTTTTCGCGCCAGATCCACGGCGGCAGTCACCACCGCCTGATGCGCTTCCGCTGAGCGTGGGTCGCTGTCCACCTCGATCAGCCGGTGTGCCAGCCCGATGCGTACCGCTTCGGCGGCGTCTATCGGCTCACCGAATAGTGCCATCGCGGCAGCGTTCTGCCAGCCTGCGGCGCGCTGCGCCAGCCACGTCATGCCCCCACCGGGATGAATGCCCAGCTGCAGGAACCGCGCGTCGAACACCGCGCCCGGCCCTACCAGGCGCACATCGCAGGCCAGCGCCAGGTTGAGCCCGGCGCCCACGGCCGGCCCGTTGACCGCCGCGATGGTGGGCAAGGCGGCATTGGCGACGGCGAGGAAGCCGGCGTAGATGCCGCGCAGATCGGCCTCCGAATCCGACTGGCCCGCGGCGGCCAGCGCGCCGCGATCCGCCCCGGCGCAGAATGCCGGTGGCGCACCGGCGATCACCATCGCGTGCACGGACCCGTCCCGGTCGCACTCCGCCACGGTTTCGGCCAGCTGCCTGGACAGCTCGACGCTCAGCGCGTTGCGCCGGTCAGGATCGGAGAGGGTGAGGACCGCGACGCGGCCCTCACCCTCGTCAGTGCGTAACAGTGTCATAGCGCCGAATGCCACTCACGAGTGTGGATAACACCACGGTGGATACCGTGCGGTCCACGAAGTGCAGCGCCCGCAGCCGTTCCAGCGCGGACTCAAGATGCGGGATACCGCCGGCGCGCAGGTGCACGATGGCGTCTGCCGCGCCGGAGACCGTGTAAGCCGCCTCCACCTCAGGCAGCGACAGCAGGCCGTCGCGGATCCGGAACGGCGCCACGTTGCCCCGGCAGTGCACCTCCACGAACGCCTCCGTGCCCCAGCCCAGCGCGCCCGGGTCCACCACCGCCGTGAAGCCCCGCAGCACCCCGGCGTCGAGGAGCTTGTCCACCCGGCGCTTGACGGCGGGCGCGGAAAGCCCCACGACAGCCCCGATCTCCACGTAGCTGGAGCGCGCGTCAGCAACCAGCTGCGTCACAATCTGCCGGTCGACAGCATCCATACGCAATATCCTGCGGGTAGATACGCAAAACATCCACATTGAATGCCAAATATCTGCCGAGCTAGCCTCGAAATATGTCGTCCGCGCTGCAGCTGGTCAGCCCACCGCGTCTCGGTACCGAACGCCGGTACCTGATGTGCCCGCCGCGGTACTTCGCAGTGCGCTACGCGATCAACCCCTGGATGGATCCCAGCCGGCCCGCCAACCCGGCACGAGCGATGACCCAATGGAGGGCGCTGGTCGACACTTACCGCGCGTTGGGGCATACCGTTGAGCTGATCGAGCCGGTCCCCGAGCTGCCGGACATGGTGTTCGCAGCGAACGGCGCTACCGTGATCGATGGTGCAGTGCTCGGCGCGCGTTTCCGCAACGAGCAGCGAGCCGCCGAGGCGGAGCACTACCGGCGCTGGTTCGCCACGCACGGTGCGCCCCAGGTTGTGATGCCCACCGCCGTCAACGAGGGCGCTGGCGACTTCCGGTGGACCGGCTCGCTACTGCTGGCCGGCACCGGGTTCCGCACCGAGCCGGCGGCCCACCGGGAAGCGCAAGAAGTGCTCGGGGTCCCAGTGATCTCATTGCAGCTGGTCGATCCCCGCTACTACCACCTCGACACGTGCCTGCTGGTGCTCGATGATTCGCCAGACACCCCGCTGATCGCCTACTACCCGCCGGCGTTCTCTCCCGGCTCGCAGCGGGTACTGGCCCGGTTGTTCCCGGACGCCGTGATCGCGGGCCCGGCGGATGCGGCCTGCCTGGGACTGAACGGGGTATCCGACGGCGCCTCGGTAGTCCTGCCCGTGGAAGCCCAGAGTCTCGGGCGCACCCTGGCTGCCCGTGGCTTCGACCCGGTCTTCGTCGACATTTCCGAACTCCGGCGGGCCGGTGGCGGCCCCAAATGCTGCACGCTCGCCCTCTAACCGGCGTGTCGCGCCCGTACGTACGGTGTGTCGCGCCTTCGTGCCCACTGTGTCGCGTCGCTCTGCACGCGCGGGTGAACGGATCACGCTCACCGGCAAGCTTTGACCCGCCCGCGAATTCCTATTTGGCTACCGCAGATCTCCTCATGGGGTAGGGCTGTACGGCGGATTTCGCTGCGCGGCGCGCATCGGAACCCCACATCGGCCCGGCACGTTGCACTGCTCAGAACCCGAACGTAACGGGAGGCTGACCGCTGTGCACAACCACTTCAACGGGCTGAAAACCGCGCTGTTGCTGGGTGCGTTGTCCGCTCTGGTCGTGTTGATCGGGGTCCCGTTCGGCCGCACCGGTGTGTTCTTCGCGCTGGTGTTCGCCCTGGGAATGAACGCTTACGCCTACTTCAACTCGGACAAGCTCGCGTTGCGCGCAATGCGTGCTCGGCCGGTATCCGAGGCCGAGCAGCCCATGATGTACCGGATCGTGCGGGAGTTGGCGACCGACGCCCGCCAGCCAATGCCACGGCTGTACATCAGCCCGACGCAGGCCCCCAACGCCTTCGCGACCGGCCGCAACCCACGTCACGCCGCAGTGTGCTGCACGGTCGGCATCCTCGAGCTGCTCAATGAGCGGGAGCTGCGAGGAGTACTCGGCCACGAGCTGTCGCACGTCTACAACCGGGACATCCTCATCTCCTCCGTCGCCGGCGCGCTGGCCGGCATGGTGACGGCGCTGTCGAACGTGGCGATGTTCGCGGGGATGTTCGGCGGGGGCGACGAGGACCGTCCGAACCCCCTCGCGATGCTGTTCATCGCCTTACTCGGCCCCATCGCCGCCGGCATCGTCCAGATGGCGGTGAGTCGATCGCGGGAGTACCAGGCCGACGCCTCTGGGGCAACGCTGACCGGTGACCCGCTGGCCCTGGCCAGCGCGCTGCGCAAGCTAGAACGCGGCACCCAGCTGGCGCCACTGCCCCCCGAGCCGCAGCTGGCCGCGCAGTCCCACCTCATGATCGCCAACCCATTCCGGCCAGGCGACGTCGCCGCGCGGTTGTTCTCCACCCACCCGCCCATCGCCGACCGCGTGCAGCGCCTGGAGGAGATGGCTCGCCGCCCGCTGTCCTGACGGATCCGTCAGCGCATGGACCGGGCGATGTCCATGACGTACTCGCCGTAGCCTGACGTCGCCAAGGCCCGCCCCAACGCGTAGCAGGCGTCGGCATCGATGAAACCCATCCGCAGCGCGATCTCCTCTAAGCAGGCGATCCGGACCCCCTGACGGTGCTCGAGAACCTGCACGTACTGGCTGGCCTCCAGCAATGAGTCATGCGTTCCAGTGTCCAGCCAGGCGAATCCGCGACCTAGATCGATCAACCTGGCCCGCCCTTGCCGCACGTAATGCATGTTCACGTCGGTGATCTCGAGTTCGCCGCGGGCTGAGGGGGTCAGCGAGCGCGCAACCTTCACGGCGTCGTTGTCGTACAGGTACAGGCCCGTGATCGCCTTATTCGAACGCGGCACGGCCGGCTTCTCCTCAATGGAGATCAACCTACCGTGAGCGTCCACCTCGCCGACCCCGTACCGCTGCGGATCTTTGACCGCGTAGCCGAAGAGCACACACCCGTCCAAGGTGGCTACGCACTCTCGGAGCCGGGCGGAGAAGCCAGGACCGTAAAAGATGTTGTCGCCCAGGACCAGGGCGATCGGGTCGTCCGCGATGAAATCGGCGCCGATCACCAAAGCCTCGGCCAGCCCGTTGGGCTCGGGCTGTTCGGCGTAGCTAAACCGCAACCCGAGCCTGCTGCCGTCGCCGAGCAGGCGGTGGAACAGCGGCAGGTCGGTCGGTGTGGAGATGATCAGTATCTCCCGGATGCCGGCCAACAGGAGCACCGACAGCGGGTAGTACACCATTGGCTTGTCGTATACCGGAAGCAACTGCTTGCAGACGGCCTGAGTGACCGGATGCAGCCGGGTGCCGGCACCACCGGCCAGCACGATCCCTTTCACCGATAATTCGTGAACTGCAAGGCAACGCCGAAGTCGCGGCCCTTCAGTAGGGCGATGACGGCCTGCAGATCATCTTTCTTCTTACCCGAGACGCGCAGCTGGTCGCCCTGGATCTGGGTTTGCACACCCTTGAGCTTCTCGTCCCGGACCGCCTTGGCGATCTCCTTGGCCTTGTCCTGGTTGATGCCTTGCAAGATGCGCCCGGTAGTGCGGTAGATCTTTCCCGAGACGGCCGGCTCATCGACCTCGAAGGCCTTCAGCGAGATGCCCCGCTTGACCAGCTTGCTCTTGACCACGTCGATAGCGGCGCGGCAACGCTCCTCGGTCTCGGCCTCGATGGTCATCGCCTCGGTACCGGCCCAGGTCACCTTCGCGCCGGTACCGCGAAAGTCGAAGCGGGTGGACAGCTCCTTGGCCGCCTGGTTGAGCGCGTTGTCCACTTCCTGCCGGTCGACCTTGCTGACCACATCGAACGACGGATCCGCCACCGTGTGCTCCTTCCGCGCGCGCCGCTGCCGACCATACTCGCCAGGCCCGTTTCTACTCGATGTCACAGATTGTGTATCGTGACCAGCGGCCGGTACGTCCGGCCACCAGGCGGGTTGCCCGAGCGGCCAATGGGAGCGGACTGTAAATCCGTCGGCTGATGCCTACCAAGGTTCGAATCCTTGACCCGCCACGCAGTTTCAACGGCCCGCGGCCAGCAGCGACGGCGTCGTAGGCCGGTTTTGTCATGTCCGGCCGTATGCGGGTGTCTACGGCTGTCGCGCCCCATTCGCGCTAGGGCTGAACCCATGCGGCGGCTGGTCAAGGTCGAGGTGCCTGATGTGATCTTGGTGCCAGGACCCAGCCTAGATGTGCGACGAGGGAACGGCAGGCCTCGATGAGTCCCCAGCGGGATAAGGATCAGCACCTCGGAGCCGTCTCCGTAGCTACTTGCCGTGGCCCAGCCACCGACGTCGGTCTAGTAGCACTAATTCCGCCACAATCTTGACCCGTGGGGTCACGATTGATTGCTGCTGTGGTGCCGACGCTTCGCCCGGGCGATCTCGCCCGGGGTCGGCAGCCAGTAGTAGGGAATGAACGCGGCGATCACAGCCACGCCAAGAGTGGGAAGCAGGGCGCCCAGCAGGGTTCCGGTCGCGATCCAGGCAAGAGCGAGACGGAAGCGGCCGGCGATGGCTCTCACATCGGCGGAATCGATGGTGGTGACCAGCAGCCGGCGATCATAACGCGCGTACCACCAGATGACGTTGAACAAAATGGCCGCTAATTCAAACGCGATGCCGTGCAAGACGACGGCAATGCGCTGCCCCTGTCCGTCGTGAAACGCCTTGGCCAAAACGGAGGCAGCGAATGGCAGGAACGCGATATCCATCAGCAGTACGGTGTTCAGGAACAGCACCATCCGGTCGACACGGCGGATGTGGTCAAACATGACGTGATGATTAGCCCACACCTGCCCGATCAACATGAAGGTGAGGCCGTAAGCCATATAAGACGGCCACAGCGCGGCCAGACCCTACACCAGGCGCCCAGCGTCCTGCGGCGGGCGGACCTCCAGGACGAGCAGAGTGACGGCGATAGCGATGACTGCATCGCTAAAGGCGACGATTGGCGCCGGGTCGCGCTGCGCGCCGAACGGTGTTGACCTT
>DASQVU010000393.1:0-3384 GCA_035640615.1 Pseudonocardiaceae bacterium | reverse complement strand
TCGAGGGACATCGCCGCCGACAGCAGGACATACGGGCGCGCCGCCACGGCCACCGATTATCCCGCGACGGCGTCAGGGTCCGATCGGATACATCAGGACCGCGCGAAGGGGCTTAGGCAATCCGGGTGGATTTCGTATCCGCGAGCACTTCACCGCTGCCGGCAGCCGGGCACAACAGCGCGATGGGACTGATCTGTCCACCGCTGTGCTAGGGTGCTGACCTCGCCATACAGCGACTCGAATGACCATCGAAGATCGCTCGTCAGCTCCCCTCGGTGATCTAGCGCCGCCACGGCACAGCGGCGCGGCAGCAGGGTGAGGGGGGTTTAAGTTCCCGGCCGACGTCCGGTAGAAGTGCACTGCGGCGTGACGGTGGTTCGGCCGGGTCGTTAAACGAGTCGAGTGCGCTCTCGGGGCTGTCGGGGGAGCGACAAGGAGGTAGGTAAGTGGATCGTTGGGTGCGGCGCGCGGTGCTGGATCGGTTAACGGCCGTCGAGGAAATGGCCGCGCGGGCGGGGGCGACCCTGTCGGCGCCGTTGGCGCGCAGGCATATCCGGACCATCACCGACGGATGGCGCGAACTTCTTGTCAAACACCAGCCTGACCCCACTGGCCGCTGCCCCGTGTGCTCCGGATGGTTGCGCCATCGCCGGTGGCCTTGCGATGTCTGGGTGACGGCGCACCGTCACCTCATCGGGGATGGAATCGAACCGCTCGAGCGCCTGACGCGCAATTCCAATCCGTTCTGCCAACCGCGCCAAGTGCTGGTCGTGCCACGTCAGCTCGACGCTTCACCGGTCACTTCCCGGCGCAGCCAGAGTGAGAAGGCCTCGGTACACCGGTCCTGAACTGCTGCCTCGCTGAGCAGCCCTGGTTGTAACAGCTCCGTCGCTGTCAGTCCCGCCACCTAACCTGGCAAGCGTGCCCGAACAGCTCTCCGTGCCGCGAAGCCGCTGGATCCGCAGGCTCTGGGCAGCATGCTGGCGCCATCCCCGCCTCGCCTTGGCGGCACTGCTCGCGTCCGGTTTCGGCGTCGGCGCGGAGGCGGCCACCCCCTTGCTCACGCGGCTCGCCGTGGACGACGCGGTGGCGGGGATTACCAGCCGGCTGAGCTGGCTGGTCGCCGGCCTGGCCGGGATGGCGCTGCTGCAGTTCGGGACCGCGTTCGTCCGCCGTTATCTCGGCGGCTGGCTGTCCTTGAACGTGCAGCATGACCTGCGCAATGCGGTATTCCGCGCGGTGCAGAAACTCGACGGCGCCAAGCAGGACAGCCTGCGGACCGGGCAAGTCGTTTCCCGCGCCATCTCCGATCTACAGCTGGTGCAGGGGCTGTTGTCGATCGTGCCACTGACGGCTGGCGTGGTAGTGCTCTTTGTCGCCGCGCTGGCCGCGATGCTGTGGCTGTCCCCGCTGCTCACGCTCACCGCGCTGGTCGTGGTGCCGGCCACTGCGGTGGTGACCACCCGGACGCGGCGCAGGCTGTTTCCGGCGACCTGGTCAGCGCAGCAACGCGCGGCCGACCTTGCCGAGCATGTCGAGGAAACTGTCACCGGGGTTCGGGTGGTCAAGGGATTCGGCCAGGAAGCTCGTGTGGTATCCCGGCTCGAGACATTGGCCCGGCAGCTGTATGCCGAACGGATTCGCGCAGCCCAGCTGAACGCGACGTTCGCCCCGACGCTGACCGCGTTGCCCTCGCTGGGGCAGGTTGCGGTGTTTGCCCTGGGGGGCATGCTGGCTTTGGGCGGCCGGATCAGCTTGGGCACCTTCGTGGCGTTCGCCGCATATCTGGCGATGCTGGTCGCGCCGGCCCGGCTGGTCGCCAGCGTGGTGGTCCTAGCGCAGTTGGCGCGGGCCGGGGTCGAACGGGTCTACGAGCTGATCGACTCGCAACCCGAGATCCGGGATGCCCCGGACGCGATCGATGTCCCGGACGGCCCCCTGGCGGTGCAGCTGGCCGGGGTGCGATTCGGATACACCCCCAGCGAGCCGGTGCTCCACGGGTTGTCGTTGCGGATCGAACCGGGCGAGACGCTGGCCCTGGTGGGTACCCCGGGCTCCGGCAAGTCCACTGTCTCGCTGCTGCTGGCCCGGTTCTACGAGGCGCAGCAGGGCAGCATCTGGATCGGTCCGCCCGGCCAGCTGGTCGACATCCGGCAGCTGCGGCTGACGTCGTTGCGCGCCGCTGTGGGGATGGTCTTCGAGGAAGCGTTCCTGTTCTCCGACACCGTGCGCGCCAACATCGCCTACGGATGCCCAGATGCCACCGACGAGCAAGTGCGCCGAGCCGCGAAGGCAGCCGCGGCCCATGAGTTCATCTGCGCGCTGCCGCAGGGCTACGACACCCCGGTCGGCGAGCGCGGGCTTACCCTGTCCGGTGGCCAACGCCAGCGCATCGCGCTGGCCAGAGCGCTGCTGTCGGACCCGCGAATACTCGTGCTCGACGACGCCACCTCCGCGGTCGACGCCGCGACCGAGGCCGCCATCCACGGCACCCTGCGCACTGTCACCGCGGAGCGCACCACCTTGCTCATCGCGCACCGCCGCTCGTCGCTGGCGTTGGCCGACCGGATCGCAGTGCTGGACGGCGGCCGCGTGGTGGACGTCGGCACGCACGCGGAACTGAACGCTCGATGCCCGCTGTTCCGCGCGTTGCTCGCCGGGCCCGGCGAGCTGATCGAGGTTGCCAGCGCCGTACCGGGTCCGGTGGTGAGTGCGATCTCCGCTGCCGACGGCATCACGGCACGGCTATGGCCCGACACCGCCCCTCCCAACACACTGCTTGGCGCGCATCAGGCCCGAGCGGCGCAGAGCGCCGCTCGGGGCGGGATGGCAGCCAGCATGGTCGGCAGTATCGGGCCGACCCCGGAGCTACTCGCGGCGGTGGCCGCGTTGCCGCCGGCTCGGGCGCAGCCGAGCCTGAGCGGGACCGATCCGACCGCACCCGATCCGAACTTCCGGCTACACCGGCTGCTCCGGCCGATACTGGGGTGGCTGTCCCTCACCGCGGTGCTGGTCGGACTCGACGCGCTGGCCACTGTGGCGTTCCCGGCGCTGGGCGGTTTCGCCGTCGACGCCATAACCCGGCACGCGCCGCACCTGCTCGCGGCCGCGGTCGTGGTCGGGGCCGGCGTGGCCATCGCCGATTGGCTGGTCATCGGGGCGCAGACGGTGGTCGCCGCTCGAGCCGGTGAAACGCTGCTGTACCTGCTGCGAGTCCGCAGCTTCGCGCACCTGCAACGGGTGGGGCTGGACTACTTCGAGCGCGAGATGGCCGGCCGGATCATGACCCGGATGACCACCGACGTGGACGCGCTGTCCAACTTCCTGCAGACCGGGCTCGCCACCGCGCTGATCAGCCTGCTAAGCCTGGTCGGGGTATTGCTG
>DASQVU010000392.1:0-8520 GCA_035640615.1 Pseudonocardiaceae bacterium | reverse complement strand
ACTGCCCGCACGCACGGAACTCACCCGGCGCACCCTGCGCCCCCTAGACCAACGCCGCCGGTCCATCACATAAGCAAGGGATGACCACCATCCCCACAACAGACAGCGACCGTGGCCAGCGCCGTGCCCAGCACCCGGTCGCTCTGCTGCCGCCCACCCAACGCGCGTGATGGATGGCGATAAACCACCGCCCAGCGTCAGCCGCAAACGGCGTCCAGCGCGTAGCCATCGCACCGCAAAGCAACGCGACCCCGACCACCCACACCTAGCGCCGCACCAGATCGGGAAAACCACCCGCGGTTGCGGCGCCTTCGCGGGTAGTACCGACTTGCTGCACCGCCTTGCTAGGAAGGCGTTGGCTCGCCGCCACGACACCAGGCCACTGCGGCCTTCTCCGCGACGGCGCCTGGTCCACTCGCCCGGCTTCAGTGCTGATACCTCGCCACCCGGGTGGGGTCACCGAATGTTGTCCAGTTCTCCGGGTAACAAGCCCCGTCACGGACAACGATCCGCAAACGACCGGACCCACCAGCAGGAGAACTCCGCTCGGCCGTCCTTGCTGGTACAACCCGTGACTGTCAGCTCGTATCCCGTGTGACCCCGACGAGCCCGCCCACGCAGCAACCGGGGCGGCGAGGGCGGCACCCAGCGGGGCTTGTGGGCTGTGGAGTGTGCTGCTGGTCGGCGCCGGGGTGGCGGCGGGCGGGGACCGGGTCCTGGTGGCACCGGGGTGCCGCCTGCCCCGGGAGGACCCCGGTGGCGGAGGAGGCGGTGGCGGTGGGACAGGCGGCACGGTGGACCGCGAGGCGCAGCCGCTGCCGGCCAGCAACGGAGCTGTGCAGTTAACGGTCTCGGTGGGCAAGGGCGGGACCGGGGGTGTGGGAGGCGGCGGCCCGGCGATGCCCAATGCCCACGGCATCGATGGCCGGCCGACCACCGTGCGTGGTGACGGGTTGATGATGACAGCCGGTGGTGGTGCTGGCGGCGCCAGCGGGCAGGGCGGAGCGGCGGGAGCCGGTGGGGGCGCCGGCGGGGCTGGGGCAGCGCATCACCCAGCGGTACTAGTGGGGCTGCTGGCAAGGCTGGGGGCATGGCATTCCCGGACACGGCGGTGCCGGCGGCGCCGGAGGTAGCGCAGCCCACGGATCCGGTGGTGGCGGCGGCGCGGTACCGGGGGCTGCTATGGACGGCGCAGCAGGCGCCGATGGCTACGCCTCGCTGATCGTGTGCGCAGCGGCGAAAGTCAGCGCGTGATGCGCCGACTGATCTGGCTGGTGGCGCTCGGCGTCACCGCGACTGCGGGATGCAGCGCCGCGTCCCCTGCGCCGACGGTGACCGCCACCTGTGATCCCCTAAGGACAGACCCGTCCGCGCACAGTCCAGCCGCCGCGACCACGGCCGGGTGCACCAGCGTGGAGTTCACCGCGGCGGACACCTACACCCTCACCTTCACCACCCCGGGCTGGGATGCCGCGATCGATTACACGCTGGTGGGCGCGGGTGGCGGCGGCGCCGAGGCCCCGGGCCCGGTGGTGGTGGCCCGGGGATGGGGCCCAGCAGCACCGGCGGGGGCGGCGGCGGGGGTGGGGGTGCAGGCGCCACGATCTCCGCCTCCCGGACACCGCTGCCCGCCAGCGCCCCCTCCGTCAGGCTCACGGTCGTCGTGGGCGCGGGGGGCAGTGGCGGTGTGGGGGGTGGCGGGCCCGCCATGCCCGGCGCCAAGGGACACCACGGAGCACCAACCACCCTCAGCGGTGACGGCCTGGTGCTGACCGCCGCCGGCGGCTCTGGGGGAAGCCCGGGTCAAGGTGGAGCGGTCGGAGGGCGTGGCGGTCAAGGCGGATCAGGCAGCCCACCCGGAGGCGAGGGAGGGCCCGGTGGCCCGGGCACCGGAGGGCATCCCGGCGCAGGTGGCAAAGCCCCGCACGGATCCGGCGGTGACGGTGGCCAAGGCGGCGCCCACCCCGGCGGAGCGCACAACGGGATATCCGGAGACAACGGCTATGCGATGCTGAGTTTTCATGGCGTGACCGCCGCCATCTCCTGATTTTCCTGATTTCCCGATGCCCATCACGTGAGACGGCCGCTGGGGTGTTGGGGAGGATCAGGTCATCAGGGGACGTGGTCAGAAACCGCGGGGAATGGTCGCTCGACGCGGCGTGCAGGAGGCTTTGGCGTCGTAGTAGGTGATGTGGCCGTCGAAGAAGACGCGGATGAAGTGGCCGAGGAATAGCTTGTCGTTGGTGTGGAAGTGATCATTGTTGAGCTCGGAGTCGCTGATTTGGATGTAGTCGACGCCGGTGCCGCGGAGCCGTTGGCAGGCTGTTGTCCGGTTTGGTGCGGCGTAAATGCTGGCGATCGTGTGTTGTCGGGACAGGTCGTCGTATCCCATCCCGAATGCCCATGTTGAGAAGCCGCCGAGGTAGACCCGTCGCCCGGCGAGGGTCGGCACGGTATAGACGTCTCCGTAGGCGGTAAGGAATACGGCGCTGCGGCTGGTGTGGTGTTCGATCCAGCTCAGGGCAGGTTGCCAGTCGCCGAAGACTTCGTAGCGGGGATCGTTTTTTAAGGTCATGTAGTCCAGCAGACCGGACAGCACCAGACCCACGCAGGTGGCGGGAATGACAGCCACTGCCCCGATCCGGCTCGCGATGCGGAGTCGTCTGGGCGTTGGGAAACCGTTCCATAGGGTCCGGGAGATCCAGACCAGCCCGTATGCCGCGAACAGGTTAACGAGGACTTCCCAGAGGTTGAAGACTTTGTGGTTGTGCCCACCGACGTCGTTGCCGAGTACGACGAGGTTGCCGAAGATGAAGATCGCCATGATGGCCGCGAGCAGTTTGCGATCGGCCTTGTGGCTGACGAGGGCGGCCAGGATGATAAGCGGGCCGACCAGGCCCAGGTTGAGCCACCAGTAACTGATGAAATTGGCGTAAGAGCCGGGACTGAGAAAACTGAAATTTTCGACCAGGTAGCCGTTATGGAAGCTCAAGTTCTTCGCGCCGATGCCGCCGGCGAGCCAGACCATTTGAGGCAGCGCCAGTGCGCCTGCCGGCAGGAAAAACGGTAGCGATTGCCGGATGGGGCCTAAGAGCACGAGTCCGCCCAGCAGCAGCGCCAGGGCGGCCTCCCGGAGCTGGTCGCTGGCCAGGAAGGCACCGACGATGAAGGCAGCAGCCGAGACGGCGACAACAACGCTGCTGGGCCAACGCATCCGACGCAGCTGGCCGCTGTAGACGTACCACAGCACGCACACAAAGACCATGGAGATGACGAACAGGATGCCGTTGATCCAGAAGGAGGCTCCCGCGATGATTCCCAGCACGACCGCCTGAGCCCGGGGCAGCGGCCAGCGGCGGTTCTCGTCCACCAACGACTCGGGGCGGTCCCCGGTGACGCCCCCGGATCCGCGTAGGTGTCGCAGGATGGCGTAGCTGACAAACAAAACAATCGCCATGGAGACGATGAGGTGGGTTTGCGTCAAGTAAGGATTCAGCGTCCAAAAGATGGAGATCGGTTCATCCGCCTGGTAGGGGCCGATCGCGGTGTACTTGTCGAGGTTCCACCAGTTGTGAGGTTCCAAGGCCGCCAGCACTGAGGGGTAGCGGTGAAAGTAGCGTAAAAACGCCAGCGAGCCGTTGGTGACGAAAAGAACCACGGCGATGATGCCGATGGACACCCGCCGCCAGAGATGATAAGCGAGCGCGAAGACGAGCACCATGATAGCGGTGAACCCCAGCGCGGCGGGTAGGTTAAACGCCCACTCGAGGGGGAGTCCGACTCGCTCGAGGGCGCCGGCGTAGAAATCGAAACCGAAGTGGTAGCGGATCGGTTCACCGGAATAGATGGGTAGCACGGGTGGGAAGTTATCGCCCTGGGAAAATGACCGTGCGATGCCGATATGCAGGGCGGTGTCACCCCAGGTGTTGAACGAAACCCTCAGGGGATCACCGGATAGGCGCTGTTGCATTATCCACAATGACAACGCCAGCGCAGCGGCAACGCCGAGTATTTCTCGCCGTTGGATGCGAAAGAAAACCGGGCGTAAGTGACGCCATCCTACGGCGATGATGATCAGGTTGATGAGCATGGCGACGAGGGCGCCGGAGAAGGTGGCATCGTCGCGGCCCAGGCTGTGCAGCAGCCACGCGGCGAGGAAGTTAACCCAGCCGGTCACAAGGATGCTGACGGCGACGGCTCCGCTAATCCGTACCAG
Source organism: Pseudonocardiaceae bacterium (assembly GCA_035640615.1). Taxonomy (GTDB): domain Bacteria; phylum Actinomycetota; class Actinomycetes; order Mycobacteriales; family Pseudonocardiaceae. The sequence continues at coordinate 4,304 of DASQVU010000392.1, read as the reverse complement.
GGCAGGAAACGCGCTAAACCAGCGCTGGACAATGACCAGGGCCGCCAGAAACGACAGGAGTAGATACAAGATGGCGAGCATCGAAGTGGGCTAGTGTCCTTCCAGAGTCAGGGCGGGGATGGTTCACCCGGGCGAGCCCGAGGATGGCGGGCGTCGACCAACCGATAAACTGTCCATTCTGCGTTGTGGTAGGCGACTGGCAATCGTGCGAGCGCATCCCGGTTGATTGTCCAGGATTTGTCCTCATGGGTGTTCACGACGAGATAGGCGGGGGCAAACGTGCGCACCACGGGGTCGTTGGGACGTCCTTGGAGTGCCGCATTGACGGCGGCTTCGCGTTGGGTGTAGGGCAGGTTGAAGTTGTATAACCAGCCTCGGTAGCCGAGCACGATCGACCGTCCGCCCAGGGTCGCGACCGGCTGGGTGGGTCGTTCGGCGCCGAGGAACACGTCGTCGGGTGCGGTGTGGGTGCGCACCCAGGCGGCGAGCGCAATATCGGCGTTGTCGGCGAACTGGTAGCGCAGCTGAAATTCATGGGTGATGGACAGCGCGCCTGGGATGGTGATGACCACCGCGGCGGGCACCAGCAGCGCGAGTGTCCAGCGGCGGGCCCGATAGGCCTGCACGGCGAAGAAGCCGGCGAACAGACCCGCCATGAGATACACGTAGTAAATCAGCTTAAGATTGTCGTACTCGAAAGGCTGAAACGCATACACCTGCGTGATCATCAGGATTGCCAAAAAGGGCAGATACCACACCAGGTACTGTCGCCAACTCCGGTGAAGCAGGAGCACCGGCAGGGCCACGAATAAGATGCCCATCAAACCGAAATTGGTCCACCAAAAGCCCCAGATCGACTCGCCGGTGCGTTGCATCCATCCCAGTCGCCACCGCCCCCCCGTACCACCACCGTTGGCTAGCTGTTGCCACACCAGCTGCGGCGAAGCCAGGACCAGGGCGATCCCGCCCGCGGCGAGATGGCCCCCTGGTGGCCGGTGCAGACGCACGGCGGTCTCCACGGCCAAGCCACCGAGCACGGCCCCGCACACGATGAAGGTGTGGGGGTGGGCCATCGGCAACAGACCCATCAATCCCCCACTGACCAGCAGGTAGCGCCGCTCACCGGTGCGCCGGGCGGTATGCAGCAGGATCAGCACTGCCAAGCCGACACCGAACCCGAACAAGATCGCGCGCTGGGGCAGCAGGGCGTTGGCGACCAGGTTGGTGACATTGCCGTTGTCCGCGCTGAGCACGGTGTAGTCACTGGGCAGATCAGACACAAACTCCAGCAGGCTCTGGCCGCTGCGGCGCCAGTCGGCGTAGGCCACCCACAGCCCGGCGGCCGAACCGGTGCACAACACCAGCACCAGGCCGCTGACGGCGGCACCGACGTGACCGAACAGCCGCAGGCTCAACGACAGCAGCAGCTGGCAACAGGCCAGCGCCAGCAGCACACCCGGCACGAACAGACTCACATGCAAGCTCCAGCCGGCGCGCAGGTACAGCGCCGAGAGCAAATCGATCAGGAACGGGTACGTCAGGTGTGTCCCGCTGGCGACCGGCAAGTCCAACGGCATCCGGTCAAAGACGGCGAGGTGGGTGATGATGGCCGCGTGCAGTCCGAAATCGGCCCAGGTTGACCCGGCGGAGTACACCCCGGTGGAATCCCGCACCAGGCTGTGCGTCCAAAACAGGATGCCCAGCAGCGCCGCGGTGGCAAGACTGGCCACCCACCACAGGATCCAGCCCGATCGCCCGCCCTCCAGGGGCCGCCAGGACGGCCACCGAGGCTTGCCTAACAGGACACAGGCACCGGCGCTGAGCCCGAGGATGAGCGGGATAGCCAGGCGGTAAGGCAGCACCAGGTCGACCAGAAACGCTAACCAGGTCCAGCCGAACAAGCCCATCACGATGGTCAGCGCCGCCGCTTCGAAGGGATACAGCGGCAACCGGAGCCACCCGACGATGGCCGCCCCCAGCACCAGGGCGGACAGGAACAAAATCAGCGCCATGAACCCAGCCACATGCGCTGTGCCAAACCGCCATCAGTCAGCGGCAGCCCGTAGGACAGGGGAGCGAAGAACACAAAGCCCACCAGCGCGATCCCCAGGATGCCCCAGTACAGCGCTGCCGAACGCCGAGACGGGAACCGCCACACCCGCTTGTCGTCGCTTATCCAGCCCGCCAGTAACCCCCCCCCCAGGCTGACCGCTGCAAGGCAAAAAAGGAACGAAAAAAAGTAGTGGTACAAAAACATCGGCCGTTGAATGGCGGCGAAGGGCGCGAAGTTGGCAACCCACGCCAGGCCCAGGACAGCCATCCCACCCCGATGACCGTCAAATAGTTGCGGGTGGCGCATCCAGCCCACCGCGACCGCGACCACGCCGACCACCAGGCCCCACCAGATGACCGGGTTACCCAGAAGATAAATGTAGCCCTGCGCACCGGGGGTCGTGGTGTTCCCGACCCAGTAATAGACGGGGCGCTTCATGATCGGCCAGCTGATCCAGCTGGAGCTGTACGGATGCGTGCTGTTATCCAGCGAAAGCTCATAGCTTCGCATTGCCTTATTCAGCTCCATGAACTTGTCGATAAACGACATGCGCGCCGCAGGATCGTAATGCGGGTTGCCGACCAAGGTTGACTGAAACTGGGACGACATGTAGGCATCACCCGGCCCACTGTGAGACAGCAGCCGAAAGTGCACAGCGAAGACGCCGACGTAGACCAGGATCGGAACGAGAACGAGGACAGCCACCTGCGGCAGCGCCAGCCGCCAGCTGACGCGACACCGCAGGGTGCCCGCCACCCAGACCAGCAAGATCACTCCGAGCGCGGTCAGGCCGGTCCATTTCGTGCTGGCCGCCATCCCCGCCAGCACGGCGCTTGCGGTCAGCAACATCCACTGTGACCGTCCGGTGCGGGACCGGGCGGCCAGGTAACAGGTAAGCGCACCAGTACCAAACAGCAGCAGCATGCTGTCGACGAGGATCAGACGGGACTCGACCAGGATGGCGTTGTCCAGCAACAGCAGCGCGCCACCGAATGTTGCCACCCGTCGGCTGGCGCTCAGCTCCCGCAACAATAGGTAAAACACGGCCACCAGCGCGGTACCGGCCAGCGCCGGCAGCACCCGCAGCACCACCGCGGGATCGGTGGATGCCGCCGTGGCCGAGACGCCGACTAGCTTGGCCCAGCCAGCCAGCAGCAGCTTGCCCAGCGGTGGATGAAGGTCGAAATAGTACTTGCCCTCCAGGTAGCGCAGGGCGTACTCGCGGAAATACACCTCGTCGAACACGATCGCGTGCGGGTAGGTAATCCCCATCAGGCGAGTCGCCGCGGCCAGGCAGCACAGGATGAGCAGCTCTGGCGGTATCTTGGGCCACCACTGAGCTGGCGTCGCCAGCCGGCGGGGCGCGTGGCTACTCTCAGGTGATCGGGGATTGCGCGTGCCATCCGCCGGCGCTCGCCGCGGGAGACCCGTGCTGACGCCCGCCTGATCCAGGGCTAGCGCCCGCGGGGCGGTATCGCCAGCAGTGCGCTTGGCCGGGGGGCCACGGCGTCGAGAGCGGGTCGAACGTCCCACGCGAGATTCCCCTTTCCGTGGGGTTGCGCAGGCCTGTCCTGCACCCATTCACGCCAGTCGAGGCGGCCTCATTGCGCCCCGCTGCGCGGCGAACTTTGCACGACCGGTGTAAACAACCATCGAACAACGATGCACGACATCACGGCGCATTCATGAAACAGCACTAAGGAACGAGCAACGCCCAAGAAAACCCGATCATCCTCGCACCCTCCACACTGTTCCCACCAGCGTGGTTGCCCTGCGATTTTCGTCGTGCCGGTGACGAATAACCCACAGCGCGTGGCCCGCGGTGGGGTTGACATTCCCTATTACCGTCCCGAAAGATGACCGCCGGAAACATCGCGCCGGATGAGACCTCCAACGCCCCGCAGACGCCTGCGGTACCCATTGTTGACATCGTCGTTCCGGTCTACAACGAGGAAAAAGATCTCGAGCCGTGCGTGCGACGTCTGTATGCGCACCTGACCGCTGGGATGCCCGTTTTCTTGCAGATTCCTTTCCAGATCACCATCGCCGACAACGCCAGTACCGACACCACTTTAGAAGTCGCCAATCGACTGGCCGCGGAGTTCCCCTGTGTCCGGGTGGTGCACCTGCCCCACAAGGGCCGGGGACGTGCCCTGCGGGCGGTATGGTCAATGTCCCCGGCGCCAATCTTGGCCTACATGGACGTTGACCTGTCCACCGATCTGGCAGCACTGCTACCGCTGCTCGCCCC
>DASQVU010000391.1:0-4231 GCA_035640615.1 Pseudonocardiaceae bacterium | reverse complement strand
CTGTTCGCCACCACCGGCAACGTGCTGACACAGGACCAATCCGACGTACATCCGCCCGGCACCTGCCTCGGTAATGACGGCAAAGCGGTGGGTGACCCGGTTGATTGCGGGGCAGCCCACGCTATCGAGGTCGTCGGAGTCGTGGACCTTAAGAATGCCTTCCCCAACGGGTATCCCGACGAAGCCGCGCAGGACAAGGTGCTCAACACCGAATGCACCCGGCTCGCGGGGGACTACTCGGGCGGCCCTGCGGTGGCCACGAACAAGGGCCTGACGCTGTTCTGGGAGACGCTGCACGAGCAGAGCTGGCACGCCGGCAGCACCCGGGTGGACTGCCGGCTCGGCGCGTTCCTGCCCGATCGTTCCGGTTTCGCTCCGGTGACCGGCAGCGTGAAGGGTCCGGTGCACATCGGCAAGCAGCCTGCGCCTGCGGCGCCGCGAGACCTCGGGCCGATGTCCGCGGTGACTGCGCCCGTGGTCCAGGCCGACGCTCCACCACCACCCACGCCCTGATGATCATAAGCGCCGACCGCTTCGATGAGCTGGTGGCCGATGCGCTGGATCTGATCCCGCCTCAGCTCGCCGCGGCGATGGACAACGTGGTGGTGCTGGTGGATTCTCGCAATCCCGACAACCCAGAGTTGTTAGGGCTCTATGAGGGAGTCGCGCTCACCATGCGGGACTCGCAGTACAGCGGGTTGCTTCCGGACCGGATCACCATCTATCGCGACGCCCTGCTTGAGCTCTGCCACGACGAGCAGGAGCTGGTGCAGCAGGTCGTGGTCACCGTGGTGCACGAGATCGCCCATCACTTCGGGATTCCCGAGCACCGGCTGCACGAACTGGGCTGGGGCTGACTAGCCTGCCCCGGTGCTCGATCACCCGGTGCTCGGTCAGCAGCCTCGCCGCGGTTTCCGGCCGGATATCGAGGGTCTTCGCGGGATCGCGGTGCTGGCCGTGGTGCTGTATCACGCCGCGGTTCCGGGCCTGCCCGGTGGGTTCGTCGGCGTCGACGTCTTCTTCGTGGTCTCCGGGTTTCTCATCACCGGCCTGCTATGGCGGGACGTGGTGACGACCGGCACGGTGCGGCTGGCTCGTTTCTACGCTGCCCGGGCCCGGCGGCTGCTCCCGGCCGCAATCACCGTGCTGGTGATCGTAGCGGTCGCCTCGGCCGCACTATTGCCTCCGCTGCAAGCGCGCACCGTCCTGGGCGACGCGCTGGCCAGCGCGGTGTACGCCGGCAACTACCGGCTGGCCCTCCGGGGCACCGACTACCTGGCCGCGGACACGTTTGCCTCGCCGTTCCAGCACTACTGGTCACTCGGTGTGGAAGAGCAGTTCTACGTGCTCTGGCCAGTACTGCTGATCGCGAGCGGGTGGATTTCCCGCCGCGCGAGCGGCTCCCCCGAGCGCCGCGGAGCCCACCGGCGGGTGTCGCCGGGAACAGCCATGGCACCGGCCCTGCTCGTCGTAGTCGGCATCGCGGTGGCCTCGTTCGCCGTCTCCCTGCGCTGGACGCAGATGGCACCGCCGTGGGCGTTCTTCAGCTTGCCGTCGCGGGCCTGGGAGCTGGCGATCGGCGGGCTGGTAGCGCTGAGCGTACCGGTGTGGCGCCAGTTGGCGCCGACGCTGGCAGCCGCCGCCGGATGGGCAGGGCTGGCGCTGATCCTGCTGGGCTGCCTCCGGTTGGGCTCGGCTACCCCCTATCCCGGAACCGCCGCGCTGCTGCCGGTACTCGGTACGGCACTGGTGATTGCCGGTGGATGCGCTGATCCCCGCAGTGGGGTGGGCATCGCCTTGAACCTGCCGCCGCTGCGCAAGCTGGGCCGATACTCCTATTCCTGGTACTTGTGGCACTGGCCGGTGCTCGTGCTCGCCCCCGCCCTCATCGGTCACGCGCTGGGACTCGGGGCTGCGCTCGCTGCCGTCGCGGTCAGCGCGGCCCTGGCGGTGGTGAGCACACACGCCATCGAGGACCCGGTACGGTTCGCTGCCCCGTTGCGCCGCTCCCCTGTTCGTAGCCTGCTGGTCGGCGGTGGAACCACCGCGGTCGGCATGGCCGCGTCGCTGCTGGGGCTGATCGCTGTTCCGGTGCCGGTGGGATCCGGTGTGGCGGCGCGGGCACCGCGGCTGAGCACCGCGACGGCACCGCCCGCCGCAATGCCTTCAGGTCGGCGCGCCACGCCCGGTCCGGCCCCAGCGCAGTCGCCGGTGCGGGTCCTCACCGCGCAGGTCCAGGCCGTCGTCGCAGCGTCTGCCGAGACGCAGAACGTGCCGTCCAACTTGACGCCTTCGCTGGCCGACGCTGCCGCCGACAAGGCCGCTCCGTTCGGGAATGGCTGCCTGTTGACCTGGACCGTGGTGCGCCAGGGCACCTGCGCGTCGGGCAACACGGCGTCGTCCACCACCGTCGCTCTGGTCGGTGACTCACACGCGACCCAGTGGTTCCCGGCGCTCGACGAGATCGCCCAGCACCAGCAGTGGCGGCTGGAGACGCTGAACAAGACGACCTGCCCGCTGTTGCTCGGCCTGCCCATCCACAGCCCGTACCTGGGACGCGAGTACACCGAGTGCGAGCAGTGGCGGAGCAAGATCCTCGACCGGATCCGGACCGAGCGGCCAGCCCTGGTGATCCTCGGCATGTCTCGCCGTTACGCCCAGGACTTCCACTTCACCATGTACGGCGACCAGTGGCTGTCCAGCTTGACCCGCACAGTGGCCGAGATCCGGGCCACCGGCGCCGCCGTCCTGGTGCTGGGCCCCGTTCCCGACCCCCTGCTCACGGTGCCCACCTGCCTGTCAGCGCACCTGGACTCTGCCACGGCCTGCGACGCCGACCGAACCAGGGCCGTCAACGCTGCTGGGATCGCTGCCGAGCAGGCCGCGACGGTCGCTGGCGGCGGCCACTACGCCGACCTGACCGACCTGTTCTGCACGGCCACCCGGTGCCCGGTCATTGTCGGCAACACCCTCGTCTTCCGCGACGACAACCACTTGACCAGTAGCTATGCCCAGTGGCTGGCGCCGGTGCTCGCCGCGGAGATCAGCAGCGTGCTGGCGGTCAGCTGAGGATCACTGCTTGTGCAGACTGCCGATGCCGAGGGATCCGTCTGTCTTCGCGGCAGTCTGAGTGGCGCTGTTGTCGCCCGGGTTCTCGGACTCGGCGATCTCCTCTTCGACGTCGCGGACGTAACGCTCGGGGTCTTTGTCCACGGGTTTGACGCCGGAAAAATGCGTCGCCTCGAATTGGGCGAACACGACGGCCAGGTCATAGCGCAACTGCAAAGTGGCATTGCGGCGGAAGTCCGTCAACCCTTCGCGTTCCTCCTCGGCCATGTGGTCGCTGTTGGCCTCATTGGCCTTGGCAACCGCGGCATACCAGCCCTGGCTGCCGACCTCGTGATCTGCCACCGCAGCGACCGCGTTGCGGATGTCGTTGTGGTCACCGATCGCGTCTTTGGTCTCGTCCTGCGGATCGACGCTGCCGACACCTTCTCCCACCCGCAGTAGCTCCGGGTAGAACAGCTGCTCCTCGGCCTCGGCGTGGACCTCGAGGAATGCCGCAAGCCGCTCCCAGACAGCGCCCAGCGCCGCGGTGTTCGCGGGATCGATCTGTTCGAGGATCGCGAAGAGCCGTCGCTGCTCTTGGTGGTCATCGAGGATCAGCTGAGTGATATCCATACCGTCCCATCCTTATCAGGCGATGCGGGTCCTACCCCGACCATCGAGGTGGACCCAAACGGACATCGACGCCAGGCGAGTAGTGCGCCAGCGGTTCACCCTGGGCGGCCGGGAGACCTGCTGCGGTCAGCAGGTCCTGGTCTAGCCGGTCGACCCGCACGCTCCACAGCGGCCATGGTTGATGTTCCACCGGCACGGTCACCATACAGCCGGCGATCTTGGTGAATGCTCGCCACCGTCCGGTCAGGAAATGGTCCCGCTCGGCCAGCTGCTCGGCGGCCAGTGGTGCCCCAGGCACCACCGCGATGTGATGCCCGGCCGCTGGCGAGTACCGCCGACGTGACCGGTAAGTGACTGTAGAGCCGGCTTCCACCCTCATCGCCGCCCACTGGTATGGCACCTGCAACAAGGCCCGAGCAGCCACGACGGTGGCCAGTTCGTCGGCGTCCAGGGAGAAGAACCACAGACCATCCAACCCGTTGCGGTCCAGGACGTAGGTCCGGACGTTCGTCTCGGGGAACGTGGACAACCCGGGCACGGCCGGAAGCCC
>DASQVU010000390.1:0-4761 GCA_035640615.1 Pseudonocardiaceae bacterium | reverse complement strand
TCCGGCGCACAATGACTTATTGATGCCTCGCCAACGGCAAATTCAATGGTCAAAATGCGACCAATTGGCCGCTAACCAAGCACTACACCATCGGACGGGGCCGTCACTGGGTACGGTAATGCACGCTAACGCAGGCACTTGAACCCCGAACCTACCGCTTAGCATGAACGCTGGTGCTCGCAATTATTAGACCTGCGCCGGGTCGGTCGGATCAATTAACGCGTCGACGAGTAACGCCAGCCGGGACAGTTCCCTGAGGTGGGTGCTAGCAAGGAGCGCGAGTTTCTCCTGGCCTGCTGGCGTCAAGGTGAGACGCACGATCCGGCGGTCATCGGTCGTGGCCCGGTTACGCGAAATCACCCCGAGTTGCTCAGTGCGATCAATCAGCTGCACCACGCTGCTGATATTAAGCCTCCGCGTTGCGCTCAGCCGGGTGTCACCCGGTTGGCTGCAGATAACGGCGCGACGGGCCCGCGACTGAAACCACCATCAACAAGATCAAAAATAAGGTGATGAAAATGATCGAAAACATGACTACCGAGAGAGTGAGCTTGCATCCCGAGCTGGCTGACGGGTGGGCCAAAAATGAAGTCACCGCGAAGGCACCGGCCGTGCGCGCCGTCGAGGGACTGACGTTCCTGACCGGCCTCTATCTGGCGATCTCGCCGTGGGTCGTGGGGTTCAACCACTTCGCGACGCTGACCGTCAACAACCTGATCGTCGGCATCGCCCTGGCGCTGCTCGGCCTTGGATTCGGCTCCGCATACCGCCGAAATGCCGGCATTGCCTGGGTCGCACCACTGATTGGTATCTGGACGATCATCACCCCCTGGGTGGTCAGCGGACACGTCGCCACCACAGCGACCATCGCGAGTAACGTGGTAACGGGTGCGATCGCTGCCCTACTGGGCCTAGGCGCGATCGTTTTGCGTATGCGGCGGGTTAGTTGACCCCTGCCTCGCTGTGCTTACCTGACGTGAGCCAGATCGTAGTGGCGCCGCAGCCGTTGAGTGCTGCGGCGCCACTCAACTGTTCGGCAGTGGGTCCGCCGGCTTTCTTATGCGTTCGAGGCCGGGTCAATCGGGTATCCAACGCATGCCCGGTTCGGCGTCAGCGGCCGGGATCCGGGAGGAGCGCAGCGTGACTACCGACCACAGTTGTCCCGAGCCTTGTCGTCCTGTACCGGACACCGCGATGGCGACAGGCAGCGAGGACGGCAACCCGGGCGACCAGACCGCGGAGCAGTTATCAGCTTCAGAGGAGGGAGCCGCCTTCGTTGAGGACTCGGCCGCCGCGGTAAGGGCAGTGAGGGATGACTCCGTACTGCCGATCGATGCCGACGATCCCGGACACGGGCGCGATCCGTTGATGCCAGAGTTCCGTGCTCCGCCGGAGTGATGCCCGCGCGCCGCTGCGCAGCAATCGCCGGCGGCTGGAGATCATGGTGGCGGCCATGAGCGCGCGCCAGCAGATATTCGAGCATGGGGAGGCGCAATCGCGCATGGAAAGCGGATGACTGATCGGTTACAGCAGCACCTTATGGTACTACTCGACGCGCTAGAGGGCGTGGATTTGACTGACGCCGAGCAGGGAACCTTGGAATGGTTAGCTAGGGAGGATCACGAAACTGTTACCAACATTGCAGCAATGATCACCCGTGCACGGCTTACCTCGCGGGAGACGTTACGCGAATAGCAAGGCCATCGACATTGCCCGCGGGGCGGATATCGAGCTGCCGGGTGACCACTAGGTCAGCGCTCTCGACGAACCAGAGTGTTAGACGGCGATGATGACCTCGAGGCGACGGGGCCCGTGCACCCCGGCCACACGGACCATTTCGATATCGACGGTTGCCGAGGGACCGGAGATGAAGGTCAGTGGCCGCAGCGGGTCAAGTGTCGCGATGGCCTCGGGGACGGAGCCGACGATCTGGTCGGCTCGCACGACACACAGGTGGTAGTCGGGCACGAGGGACAGTGCGCGCCGACCCATTCCGGCGCTGCCGTCGAGCACGATGGTTCCGGTCTGCGCGATCGCCACCGCGCAGGTGGTGACCACGGCGTCGGCGCAATCCAGGGCGTGCGGATCCAGCGGTGGGGTGTCCGACAGAAGCTCTAGGCCCACCAGCCAAGCTTGCGGTATGCCCTCTGGTGCCACGATCCGGCGCGCGTGGCGTTGGCGAAGCAGGGCACCAATCGCCCGGCCCAGCTCGCTCGGGGAAATGCGGTGCGTCTGCGCCTGGTAGTGGTGTAGGCGGGCAATGAACGTTTCGACCCCGTCGTCGGTGCGGGTGCGGTATTCGCGCGCTAGGTGCGGTGCCAGCGCGGATGCCGGCGCGATGGCTTCCCGAACCTGGGTGAGGATCTCATCGCGGGCGCTCACCGCTGGCCTTCCTGCTTGTCAGTTGCGGAGCGGGTGACCCACCAGCCGCGAAACGACTGGCGAGGCGGCGCAGGCAAATCACGGACCGCGGTCCAGCGAGAGATCGGTGGAGGCCCGCCGTAACGAAACAATCGCAGCAGCGGCATGAGCCTGAGCGCCAGCGTCCAGCGCCGGCGACCCTTCATCACCGCGCCTGCGGCGGCAAACAATGCATCCTCCGGGGAGGGTTGCTCCGCCTTGACGACGTCGTGACGGAGCTTGACGAGCACGGTCGGGATGTCAATCTTGACGGGGCAGACCTCATAGCAGTAGCCGCACAGGGAAGACGCGAACGGCAGGGTGGCGGCGTGCTCGACCCCGACCAGTTGCGGCGTGAGCACCGCGCCGATCGGGCCAGGGTAGGTGGCGCCGTAGGCATGCCCGCCGGTGCGCTCGTAGACCGGGCAGACGTTCAAGCACGCCGCGCAGCGGATGCAGCGCAGCGCCTGGCGCCCGATCCGATCGCGTAGCACGTTGGTCCGGCCGTTGTCGAGCAGCACGATGTGTACCTGCTGGGGGCCATCGCCAGGGATGACCCCGGTCCAGACCGAGTTGTACGGGTTCATCCGCTCGCCAGTGGAGGACCGGGGCAGCAGCTGGAGGAATACCTCCAGGTCCCGAAAGGTCGGCAGGAGCTTCTCGATCCCCACCACCGAAATGAGCATCTCTGGCAGGGTCAGGCACATGCGTCCGTTGCCTTCTGATTCGGACACCAGTAGTGATCCGGTCTCGGCGATGGCGAAGTTGGCGCCGCTGACGGCAACCTTAGCCTGGAAGAACTTCCGCCGCAGGTGCCGGCGAGCGGCGTCGGCCAGGGCGTGCGGATCGTCGGATAGATCGGCCGGCGCGTCAGCCATCTCCTTCAGGAAGATTTCCCGGATCTCGGCGCGGTTTTTGTGGATCGCCGGAACGACGATGTGGCTGGGCCGGTCGTGGCCCAGCTGCACGATCAGCTCGGCCAGATCGGTTTCGTATGCGCTGATGCCCCGCTTAGCCAAGGCGGCAACCAGACCAATCTCCTGGGTCACCATCGACTTGACCTTGATTACTTCTCGCTCGCCGGTGGCTGCCACCAGCGAGCCGATAATGCCGTTTGCTTCGTCGGCGTCACGCGCCCAGTGCACGTGGGCTCCGCGGCGCGTCGCGGCTTGTTCGAACTGCTCAAGATAGCGATCAAGGTGCGCCAGCGCCTCGTCTTTGATCGCGGCACCGGCGTCGCGCAGCTGCTGCCAATCCGGCAACTCCCCGACCATCGCCGCACGCCGCTGACGGATTGTGCTGGTCGCGTTGCGGATGTTGCGGCGAAGTTGCGCATCGCTCACCGCGCGCTTGGCATTCGCCGGGAACGGCGGGTTGTCGACCCAGATCGTCTCGCCGGCGCTCATCGTGTCGGCTCCGCGGTCACGGTGGGCGGTTGACCCGCGTGGTACCCGGTTTCCGTGCTGGCGAGGATCTCCGCCAGATGCAGCGTGCGGATCCCAGCCCGGATCCGGTCCAGGCCCCCGCCGATGTGCATCAGGCAGGAGCGATCACCGGCGCACAACACTTCCGCGCCGGTTTCGATCACGGCTTTCATCTTGTCGGCGAGCATCGCCGCCGACACGTCCGGGTTCTTGATCGAGAATGTGCCGCCAAAACCACAGCACTCATCCCAGCGCGGCAGCTCGACCAGGTCGATGCCGCGCACCTTGCGCAGCAGTCGCAATGGCCGGTCGCCCACTGGCAGCATCCTGAGCGAATGACACGTCGGATGGTAGGTCACCCGGTGCGGGAAATACGCACCCACGTCATCGGTGCCCACCACGTCAATCAGGAATTGAGACAGCTCGAAGGTCTTAGCCGCCACCTGCTGCGCCCGCATGGCCAGCGCCTGATCCCCTGCCACCCGCGCGATCATGGGATGCTGGTGGCGGATGCTCGCCACGCACGAACCCGAAGGAACCACCACTGCGTCGTAGCCGGAAAAAACCTCCACGTACCGGCGTACGAGATCAACCTCGAAATAGCCACTGTTGGCATGCATCTGGCCGCAGCAGGTCTGCTCGAGCGGAAACTCCACCGGCTGGCTCAGGCGCTCCAGCAGCTGCACGGTCGCTCGGCCAGCGTCGGGAAACAGCGCGTCAACCAGGCAAGTCGTGAACAGTGCAATCCGCATTGCTTCTCCACCGCCTCTGGGTTTCTGCTCGACAATGGCCGGGCTGGTGATATTGCGCACGTTGACCAGCGCGACGTTCGACCTCCGGCTGTGATTCCGTTAGCGGGGCAGGCAGGACGGCCGAAGTCAAGGGGTTTCACGCTGGCGACCACAAAGATCGTGCTCATCGGCGGGGTCGGAGGTGA
>DASQVU010000389.1:0-8425 GCA_035640615.1 Pseudonocardiaceae bacterium | reverse complement strand
CGGTAGCCGTGGGGCCGCAGTGGCGATCGCCGAACTTGACCCGGACGCGCACCGGTTGCGCTTCGTCGGGATCGGCAACATCGCGGGCACCCTGGTCGGCGCCGGGGAAAGGCACGGCCTGGTGTCCATGGGCGGCATCGTGGGATACCGCGAGCCCGCGATGCGCACCTTCGAACACCCGCTCCCAGCTGATGCGGTGGTCATCCTGCACTCCGATGGTGTAAGCCGGCGGTGGAACTGCCACCAAGTTGATCAGCTGCTGTCCGGGACGCCGCTGGTGATAGCCGCGACGCTGCTGCGTGACGCCGGTATTCACCACGACGACGCCTGCGTCCTGGTGGGCAGGGCCAACCGGTGAGTACCACCGTCCCGGGCGAGCTGGTGCAACTGAGGTTGGTCGTCGAGGACGACCTGTACGTGCTTCGCCAGCGAGGGCGTGAGGTGGCTGCCCTGGTTGGGTTGGAGAACCAGGACCAGGTGCGGGTGGCCACGGCACTCAGCGAGCTGGGCCGTGAGCTGATCATGCTGGGTAATCCGGCCATGGTCACGCTGTCGCTGATCGGTGACGCACCACCGGTGCTGCTGGTGACCGCAACGTGGTCGGGCGCCGTGCCGGGCGTGGCATCCAGTGGCGAGCTGGCTGCGATAGAAGGGATAACCGCCGCAGCGAGGCTGACTGATAGCTGCAAGGTCAGCTACGACAGCGCTGGCGGCTCGGTGTCGTTGACCAAGCGGCTGCCGATCAGCGCGCCGTCCGTGACCGAGAGCCGGATGGCCCAGTTACGCGAGGCCTCCCGAGCTATCCAGTCCGCCAGCCCGCTGGACGAGATCCGTCACCAGAATCAGGACCTGCTGCACGCGCTGGAGAGACTGCACGCACGCCAGGAAGACCTGCTGCGGGTCAACACCGAGCTGGAGGAAACCAACCGAGGAGTGCTGGCGCTGCATGCTGAGCTCTCCGATGAGCTGGAACAAACCAACCAGGGCGTTGTGGCGCTGTATGCCGAGCTCGACGAGAGGTCAGAGCAGCTGCGGGAAGCCAGCGAGAGCAAGACCCGGTTCTGGCGAAACGTCAGCCATGAGCTGCGCACCCCGATCAACGCGGTGGTCGGCCTGTCCCGGTTGCTGCTCGACGCCGACTCGCCGCCGTTGACGGCGGAGCAGCATCATCAAGTCGAGCTGATCGAACAATCCGGGGTGATGCTGCTCAATCTGATCAACGAACTGCTCGACGTGGCCAAGGCCGAGTCCGGTCGCCTCGAACCACAGCTTCAACCAGTGAATCTCCGCGCCGTCTTCGACGAGCTGCGCGCCACGCTGCGCCCGCTGGCCGTGGCGCCGGAGGTCGTCCTGGTGGTGGAGGACCCGGCGGACGTCGGGTCACTGATCACCGACCCGGTTCTGCTCGGCCGGATCCTGCGCAATCTGGTAAGCAATGGGCTGAAATTCACCGAACGTGGCGAGGTACGGTGCCGGGCCCGCAAGCAACCGGCGGAAGGGTGCGTCGAGATCACGGTGACCGATACCGGCATCGGGATCCCACCGGAATTTCAGCAGCGGGTGTTCGAGGAGTTCCACCAGGTACCGGGACGGCTGCAGGCGCGCGCCGGTGGAACAGGTCTCGGGCTGCCTTACGCGCAGAGGTTGGCCGGTATCCTCGGCGGCTCGCTGCAGCTGGACAGCGAACCTGAGCGCGGCACAAGGGTCACTGTACGGCTACCGCTGATTACGGCCGCCCGGTTCGGCACCGTGCTCATTGTTGACGACGATCCAGCCATGCGCGTTGTGCTGCGCAGCGCGGTGGCACAACACGCTGACCGGGTAGCTGAGGCGGCCGATGGCCGCGATGCGCTGCGGGCCATGCGCGCTGAACGCCCGGATCTCGTGCTGCTCGACTTGCACCTTCCCCCGCCGGACGGCTGGGCGGTACTGGCCGAGATGCATGGCGATCCGCTGCTGCGTGCGGTGGCTACGGTCGTGGTGACCTCAGCCGAACTGGACGACAGCGCGCGGTGTGCGCTGGGCGCTACAGTCAGCGTGCTGGAAAAATCACAACTATCGACTCCGCTGCTGCTGGCCGCGGCGGCGCAGGCCGCCCGATTGATCTCAGGGGCGCGATGACGGCCACCCAACACGTCACCGAGGAAGCCCCTGCCACCATTCTTGTCGTCGATGACACCGCAGCCAGCCGGTATATCTCAAGCAGCTGGTTGCGCCGGTCCGGTCACCGGGTGATTGAGGCCGCCACCGGCAGTGCAGCGCTCGCCGCGCTGGCAGCGACCCAGGTCGACCTCGTGGTGCTCGACGTGGGCCTCCCCGACATGAGCGGATTTGACGTCTGCGAGCGGATCAAGAGCAATCCCGCGCTGGCCCAGCCGGTGATCCACCTATCGGCCACCGCCATCCGCGGTGCTGATCGAGCACAGGGGCTGACCCGCGGAGCTGACGCCTACCTCACCGCGCCGGTCGAACCCGACGAGCTGCTGGCCACCGTCACCTCCTTGCTGCGCTACTACCGCGCTCGGGCTGCCGCCGAGCAGCTCGCCGACCTGCTGACCAGGCTCACCAAAGCAACGCTCGCGATGAACGCCGCCCGGAACATCATGGAACTCGCTTCGGCGATCGCCACCGGGGCCGCCAACATCTTCAGGGCGCCTGCGGTGGCCCTGGTCGGTGAACCGGACGGCGCCTTGCGGCGCGCGCTGGTTGGTGATCCGGCAGTCAGCGTGCCGGTGTGTGATACCGCGCCCGCGCACTTGCTACGGGAGCTGAACGCCTCACAAGCCAACGTCAGCGGCGGCTCATGGCAGCTGCTCGCACCGCAGGGCCCGGACGGCCCCGAGCGAGCTGTGCTGTACTGCTCGCGCAGTGGCAGGTCACCGGTCTGCATCGCCGTTGCGCTCGAGGCACTCCAGGCCGAACAGCACGACCTGCTCGTCCAGCTCGGATACGCAGCCGTGTTGGCCGTCGACTCGCTGCGGCTACAGCTCGAAGAGCACCGCCTCGCCCTTACCCTTCAGCGCAGCTTCCTACCCGAACGGTTGCCGGAGCTGCCAGGCCTGCAGATTGCGGTGCGGTACGCGCCCGCGGCCAGCAACGCCGAGATCGGGGGAGATTTCTACGAAGTCGTCGAGCTAGACGGCGGCAGGTTGCTCGTCGCCGTGGGGGATGTGGCCGGGCACTCGATCCACGCTGCAACGGTGATGGTGGAGCTGCGGCACGCACTGCGCGCCTTCGCCGTCGAAGGCCATGCACCGGCGGAGACGTTGGACAAGGCGCAGCGCGTCATGCAGCACTTTCACCCGACCGAATTCGCCACGCTATGCCTGGTGGAGTTGGACCTAGGACGCAACGTGACCCGCATCGCCAACGCCGGACACCTGCCGCCGCTGCTGGTCGAACCCACCAGCGCGGCGTACCTGCCGGTGCACGGCCCCATGCTGGGACTGCGCCAGCAGCGCCCCCCGGAGACCGTGGTAACCCTGCCGCCGTCTTGGGCGATCGTGCTTGTCACCGATGGTCTCGTGGAGGACCGGGTGACCGACCTGGACAGCGGGATGGAGCAACTGCGCGCGGCGGTGTCTTTCCAGATGGGGCCCGAGCAGCTGTGCGATGCGCTGATCCACCGGTTCGGTCAGGACAAACCCGATGACGTCGCCCTACTCGTGCTGCGCCGTCCCTGAGCCCGGTCCGCTCCCCTGGAGCGCCCACTCCATGTGCACCGTTGTGCCCTGCTGACCCTGCTCTACCCGCATGCAGTGGGCCAGCGCTTTGATCATCGGGATTCCGCGGCCGCGGAATCCCGGATCGGCTGGCGGCGGGCGCCACCGGCCCCGATCGCTAACGGTGACCAGCACTCGACCGTCGGTGGTGCGGGCCGCCACCAGATCGACCAGGCCGGGACCGGAGGGGTAGGCGTGCTCAGCGGCGTTGGCCAGCGCCTCGTAGCTGGACAGCACGAGGTCGGCGACGGCGGGGGCAGGCAGGCCGGTCAGGTTGGCCCAGCGTTCCAGCTGGTGCCGGACTTCCACCAGGAGACCGGGCTGGCCGAGGATCCCGGTACAGATCAGGGGCTCGAGGGCCGAATCGACGTGGGCTCCTGGGTGCAAACTTTCCACGAGTCGGGTGAAAAGCTCGCTCAGGCCGCTGCCGTCGGTGCGTCCTCGAGGTCCGAGATCCTCGGGTGGGAAGCTGCCTTGCGCCACCACGGCTAGGGCGTACGTGGCGCCGGAACCGCATCCGGGCCAGTACCGGAGCTGCCGGCCAGCGCTTCCTCGCGGCTGGCGTAGACGGCGAGATCGCCTGCCATGCCGGTGATCTCCAGCGGGCGTAGCGTCGCCCGGCTGGTGGCCACCACCCGTAGCTCAACCCCCTGCTCGCGAGCCGCTCGCTCAGTGAGGGCGAGCGCAGTCAGGCCCATTGAGCCCAGGAAGCACACCCCTTCCAGGTCGATCACCATCATCTCGGGAGGGGGAGTCAGTTGCGCCATGAGGGTTTCCTGCATCCGGGCGGCAGTGAGCATGTCGATCTCACCCGTGACCACGGCCACGACGACTGCCCCGCACCGGTATGGCTTGATGCTCAACAGCTCGTCGGCGGCGGGGTCAGCAGCACATCCACGGTAAAGGGAGCCGGGCCCGCGCTGCGGGCCGGAGCCAGAAACCGGGGTGTCGCTCAACGTCACGCCTCCAGTCGCAGACACAAGTCACGAAGAACGGGCACCCCACAGCCTACGGCCCACCACTGCGTGCAGCGACTCTAGCCCATTCCGCCCGAACTGAGCAGCTAGCTCAGCCCTGTCGGGGAGCAGGCAGGGGTAGGCCTGGAGCGGGTTCGGCATCGGGAGTCTCGCCGCGAGCGATTGCGGCGGGGGCGCTTTCCCGGTGGATTCCGGCAGCCTCGTAGGCCTGATCTTCATCGAGGGTTTCCCGCTGCAGCAGGGTGTGCGCCAGCCGGTCGAGTTGCTGGCGGTGCTCGCGCAGCGTCGCAACGGCTTGCGCGTAACAGTCGTCGACGATCCGCCGAACCTCCTCATCGACCAGCTGCTTGGTCGCCGGAGCCACCCCGTCCTGCCCGAACGGCGATTCCTGCCCCGGCGGCGGCAGCACCGACACCGGACCGATGGCGGCGGACATCCCCCACCGACCGACCATCTGGCGAGCGATGCGGGTGACCTGCTCCAGATCGTTCTCGGCGCCCGTCGTCATGTCGCCGTAGACGACCTCTTCGGCCGCTCGACCGCCGAGCGCTCCGACGATCCTGCCCCGCAGGTATTTCACCGAGTACCCGTACCGATCAGTTTCCGGGCTCTGGAACGTCACCCCGAGGGCCTGGCCGCGCGGAATGATCGATACCTTGCGCACCGGATCCGCTCCCGGCGTCAGCATGCCGAGCAGCGCGTGTCCCGACTCGTGGAACGCGGTGCGTTCCTTCTCCTCCGGCGAGAGCATGATGCCGCGCACCGTGCCCAGCACGATCTTCTCCAGGGCGTCGCTGAAGTCGGCCGCGTTGACCCGGTTGTGGTTGCGCCGAGCGGCGAGCAGCGCCGCCTCGTTGACGAGGTTCTTCAGATCTGCGCCGACCATTCCCGGCGTCGAGGCCGCTACTTCGTCGAGGTCTACGTCAGGAGCCAGCGGCACCCTGCGGACATGCACCTGGAGAATCTGCCGGCGCCCAGTGAGGTCCGGTGGGCTGATCGTCACCCGCCGGTCGAACCGGCCAGGGCGCAGCAGCGCCGGGTCCAAGATCTCCGGCCGGTTGGTAGCGGCGAGCACGACGACTCCCTCGTTGCCGGTGAACCCGTCCATCTCGGTGAGGATCTGGTTGAGGGTCTGCTCTCGCTCGTCGTGGCCGCCGATCGACTGCGTTCCCCCGCGGGCGCGCCCGATGGAGTCGAGCTCGTCGATGAAGATGATCGCCGGTGCCACCTTTTTGGCCTGCTCGAATAGGTCACGCACCCGGCTCGCGCCAACACCGACAATCATCTCGACGAACTCGGATGCCGACATTGAGAAGAACGGCACGTTCGCCTCCCCGGCCACGGCTCGGGCAAGCAGGGTCTTACCGGTTCCCGGCGGCCCGGACAGCAACACGCCACGCGGGATCTGCGCGCCAAGCCGCCGATAACGGCCAGGATCGCGGAGGAAATCGACGATCTCCATGACCTCGTTCTCGACCTCATCGATGCCCGCGACATCGTCGAACGTGGTGCGCGGCCCGGCCTCCGGCTGGTAAAGCCTCGCCCGGGAGCGGCCGATGCCGCCAAGGCCACCCAGCCCACCGGCCGCGGCGCTGCGCCGGAAGAACCACACCATCAGGCCGGTGAACAGCAGCGTCGGGCCAAACCCCACCAGCACCTGTTCCCACACCGGGGGCCCCTGATCGGGCGGGTTGGCGTTGACCACCACACCGTGCGCCTGCAGCTTCTGGAATAGCCCGTCGTCAGCGAACGACGGCCGCTGGGTGCTGAACCGGCTGACCTGCTCGGCGTGTTGCGCGCCGGGCGGGTAGGGCACCTCGTGCTTGAAGACTCCCTCGATCCGGTCCGCGGTCGAGGTGATCTCCCCGACATTGCCGGCGTCCACCTGCTGCACGAAAAACGTGTAGGACACCGCCGGGCGCGGTGCCGGACCAAGCAGCATCGCAGAGACGATCCAGTTGATCGCCAACAACGCCAGCAGCACCCACCAGAACCGCGACCAGTTCGGCCGGCGTGGCGGCGACGGCTCGCCATTCTGTTCCGGCAGGCCTTCCACCCGCCACGGCGGAGCCTCCGGCGGCTCCCGACGCAGCCGGGACCGGACCGAGTCCGGCACCCGGGCCGGACGTTCGTCGGTGCTCGACGGCGGCGCGTCACCCATATCCACCCTCTTCCCCACCCGCCCCCCTCCCTAACGTCCCCTTCCCCCGATATGGAGACATATCGGGCTCAGGATGGTGCTGCTCACCCCGATATATCTCCATGTCGGGGCAGCGGCGGGCGTGTTTCGTTGACGAGCCACGACAGGTATTCGGGGCTGCCGCCGGTGATGGGGGTGGCGATCACCTCCGGTACCTCGTAGCTGTGGTTGGCCTTGATGTGCTCGGTCAGCGCCGCGACGCGGTCGGCCGCTGTCTTGATCTCCACCCGCCATTCCTGCTCGGTCTGCACTTCGCCCTCCCAGCGGTACACGCTGGTGATCGGCCCGACGACCTGGGCGCAGGCTCCCAGCCTGGCGTCGATCGCCGCAGCCGCGAGAGCTCGGGCGGCCTCTTCGTTATCCGTGGTCGAGGTCACGACGACAGGCTCAGAGGACATACCGACGAGCGTACGAGAATTGGCGCAGGGCCAGGGCCGGTCACTGGCGCCGGCGTTGTACCCGTAGCCAGCGGCAGCCATATCGCCCGAGCTCGAGGGTCACCGAGCCATCCTTGGCCACCCGTTGCGAACCGTCGAGCAGCACGTCTTCCAGCAGGCAGGAAGTATCCAGCCCGGCCAGCTTCAGCTTCGCCCGGGTAGCTGCCGCGCCGAAGTTGTGCACCGCCACAACCGTGCCGCCCTCGGTGTCGCAACGGTGCGCCAGCACGGCGGCATCACCGGCGTCGAGAACCTCGTAGCGTCCCCAGGCCAATTCGGGGCAGGCGCGGTACGACTCGATCAGCAGCCGTATCCAGGACAGCAGCGACTCCGGGTCACGCTCCTGCGCGGCGACGTTGAGCCGCTGCGGCCCGTACTCGCCGCCAGGCATCGGACCAGGCAACTTGGCGGCCTCCGCGGTGGAGAAGCCACCGTTGCGCTCAGCTGACCACTGCATCGGCGTGCGCACCGCGAGCCGGCCTTCCGCTTGCAGCGCCTCACCCATGCCGATCTCCTCGCCGTAGAACAGCACCGGCGTGCCCGGCAACGAAAACAGCAAGCTGTAGACCATACGGATACGGTCCCGGTCGCCGCCGAGCATCGTCGGCAGTCGCCTGCGCAGGCCGCGGCCGTAAAGCTGCATCTTCGGATCGGGGCCGAACGCCTCAAACACCTCCTGGCGCTGCGTGTCGGTGAGCTTGTCCAACGTCAGTTCGTCGTGGTTGCGCACGAACGTCGCCCAGTGCGCGTCCTTGGGCGGCTGCGGTCGCTCGCGCAGCGTCTCGGCCAGTGGTTCGGCGTTGCCCCGGGCCAGGGATAGGTACAGCCGCTGCATGCCGACGAAGTCAAAGCACATCGTCAGCTCATCGCGGTCGCTGCCGAAAAACGCCATCGTCTGCACGTAGGGGAGGTTGACCTCCCCCAGCAGCACACCCTCACCGCTACGCCGACCGAGGAACGCCCGCAGGTCGGCGAGGTAGTCATGCGGATCTGGCAGCTGTCCCGCGTCCTGTTGCCCAGTGGTCTCCAGCAGGAAGGGGACGGCGTCTACCCGGAAGCCCGACAGCCCCAGCTGCAACCAGAAGCCGA
>DASQVU010000388.1:0-11161 GCA_035640615.1 Pseudonocardiaceae bacterium | reverse complement strand
CGTGGCGGCGGAGGTGGCTTCCGTGGTGGCGGTGCGGCACCTGGTGGTCCTGCGGGCGCGGGTGCGCCTGCGGGGGGCGGTTTCCGCGGCGGGCCGGCGCGTCCCGGTGCCGGCGGTCGCGGCCGTGGCGGCGCAGCCGGTGCCTTCGGCCGGCCTGGTGGTCCGGCGCGCAAGGGCCGCAAATCCAAGCGCCAAAAGCGCCAGGAGTTCGACAACATGCAGGCGCCGTCGGTCGGCGGCGTTCGGCTGCCCCGCGGCGGCGGCGAGATCGTCCGGCTGCGGCGCGGCTCCTCGCTCACCGACTTCGCAGAGAAGATCGACGCCAACCCGGCCGCGCTGGTGCAGGCGTTGTTCCACCTCGGCGAGATGGTGACGGCTACCCAGTCGGTGTCCGACGACGTGCTGGAGTTGCTCGGCCAGGAGATGAATTACCGGATCCAGGTCGTCAGCCCCGAGGATGAGGATCGGGAGCTGCTGGAGTCGTTCGACTTGTCCTACGGCGAGGACTCCGGCGGGGAGGAGCGCCTGGTGTCTCGCCCGCCGGTGGTCACCGTGATGGGTCACGTCGACCACGGCAAGACCCGCCTGCTGGACACGATCCGTAAGGCCAACGTGATGGGCGGCGAAGCTGGCGGCATCACCCAGCACATCGGCGCCTACCAGGTCGCCACCGAGCTCGACGGGGTGGAGCGGCTGATCACCTTCATCGACACCCCCGGTCACGAGGCATTCACCGCGATGCGAGCCCGTGGTGCCCGGTCGACCGACATCGCGGTGCTGGTGGTCGCTGCTGACGACGGCGTCATGCCGCAGACGGTGGAGGCGATCAATCACGCGAAGGCGGCCGGCGTGCCGATCGTGGTCGCGGTAAATAAGATCGACAAGGTGGGTGCGGACCCGACCCGGATCCGCGGCCAGCTCACCGAGTACGGGCTGGTGCCCGAGGAGTACGGCGGCGACACCATGTTCGTCGACATCTCCGCCAAGGAGGGCACCAACATCGACGCGCTGCTCGAGGCGATCCTGCTCACCGCCGACGCATCGCTCGACCTGCGGGCCAACCCGGACATGGAGGCCCAGGGCGTGGCGATCGAGGCACATCTAGATCGCGGTCGCGGTCCGGTGGCCACCGTGCTGGTGCAGCGGGGCACGCTGCGGATCGGCGACTCGGTGGTTGCTGGAGACGCCTATGGCCGGGTCCGGCGAATGGTCGACGAGCACGGCGATGACGTCATCGAGGCGCTGCCCTCACGGCCGGTGCAGGTCATCGGGTTCACCTCGGTACCCGGTGCCGGCGATAACCTCCTCGTCGTCGACGAGGACCGCATCGCCCGGCAGATCGCCGACCGCAGGCGCACCCGGGAACGCAACGCCGATCTGGCTGCCCGCCGCCGCCGGGTCAGCCTGGAGGACCTGGACCAGGCGCTGAAGGAGACCAGCGAGCTCAACTTGATCCTCAAGGGTGACAACGCCGGCACCGTAGAGGCGCTGGAAGACGCCCTGCTGAAGATCGACGTCGGCGACGAAGTAGAGCTGCGAGTGATCTCCCGTGGTGTCGGTGGCATCACCGAAAGCGACATCAACCTCGCCATCGCGGATAACACCATCGTGCTCGGGTTCAACGTTCGCGCCGATGGCAAGGCCACCGCGTTGGCCAACCGCGAGGGTGTGGAGATCCGCTACTACTCGGTGATCTACCAGGCGATCGAGGACATCGAGCAGGCCCTCAAGGGCATGCTCAAACCGATCTACGAGGAGGTGTCGCTGGGCCGCGCCGAGGTCCGCGAGGTGTTCCGGTCCTCGAAGGTGGGCACCATTGCCGGGTGCATGGTCACCTCCGGGGAGATCCGCCGCAATGCCAAGGCCCGGCTGCTTCGGGACAACGTGGTGGTCCGCGAGGATCTCACCGTGTCGTCACTGCGGCGGTTCAAGGATGACGCCTCGTCGGTTCGGGAAGGCTTCGAGTGCGGCCTGACTTTGTCGAACTACCAGGACATCCGGGTTGGCGACGAGGTGGAAACCTACGAGCTGCGCGAGAAGCCACGCACCTGAGCCGCTAGGGGTTGGTGGCCCTTCACCAGTCGCCAACCCCAGCGACGGTGGTTCTCAACAGCTGCCGATCTAGCTACCAACCAGTGGCGGTGAGTGGTGTACGTCGGTGCTCTGGAGCTGGACGTCGTCTTCGGTGATGTGCGTTCGCTGAAGCAGAAACGCTCGCTGGTCCGCCCACTGATCGCCGAGCTTCGCCGGCGCTTCGACGTGGCGGCGGCCGAGGCCGGGCATGCTGATCTGCATCGCCGGGCGCTGATCGGGGTGGCCGCCGTGGCCACCGACGGCGGCCACGTGCGTGAGGTGCTCGAGGCGTGCGAACGCCTGGTAGCCAGACGGCCCGAGTTGGAACTGCTGGCCGCCAGGCACCGGATGCTAGGCCCAGAAGATGACTAGCGTGGGTACACCTGCGGGTACCGCCGCTGACACTGCTGCTGACAATGCTGAGGAGAACGCTGCGATGGCCGACCTGCCACGCGCCCGCCGGCTCGCCAAGAGGATCGCCCAGATCGTCGCGTACAGCCTGGAGCACGAGGTAAAAGACCCCCGGCTGGCAATGGTGACGATCACCGACGCGAAGGTGACCGGAGACCTCCGCGACGCGACGATCTATTACACCGTGCTCGGGCCGACCGTCGACACGCCGCCGGATACCGCGGGGGCGGCCGCCGCGCTGGCCAGCGCGACGGGGATCCTCCGTTCCCGGGTCGGCCGCGAAACGGGCGTCCGGTTCACTCCCACCCTGACCTTCCGCTGCGACGAGCTACCAGCGGACGCGCGCCGGATCGACGAACTGCTCGCTCGCGTGCACGACGCCGACGCCGAGGTCGCCCGCATCGCGGCCGACGCCTCACCCGCCGGCGACCCCGATCCGTACCGGAGTCGTGAGTGAGTAACAGTGTCATAGCACCCAACGCCACTCACGAGCTGCGCGCTGCCGCGCAGCTGGCAGCGGCTGCTTCGGACGTCAGCCTCGTTGCCCATGTGCACCCTGATGCCGACGCGCTGGGCAGCGCGCTGGCGCTGGGGCTGGCACTGCGCCAGCGCGGCGCGGTGGTGCGGGTGAGCTTCGGTGCGCCGGCGCAGACCCCGGAATCGCTCCGTGGGCTGGACGTTGCCGACCTCATCGTGCCCCCGGACCAGGTGCCTGCACAGCCGGAACTGCTGGTGGCGCTGGACACCGCAAGCCACGAGCGGTTGGGCAGCCTCGCTGACCGGGTGGGAACCGCACGCGCAGTGCTGGTGATTGACCATCACACCACCAACGAGCGATTCGGCACCCATCATCTGGTCGACGTTTGCGCCGAGGCGACCGCAGTGCTCGTACTCCGGCTGATCGACGCGCTAGAGGTGCCGCTGGATGAGCCGATAGCTCGCTGCCTCTACGCCGGCCTGGTGACCGACACCAGCTGCTTCCGGCGGGCAGATCCGAGTACCCATGCCATCGCAGCGCGGCTGCTGGCCGCTGGCGTCGATCCCGAGGCGACCACGCGCGAGCTGCTTGACACCCACCCCTTCGGCTGGTTGCCCATGCTGGCGACGGTGCTCGGTCGTGCGCAGCTCGAACCCGAGTCGGCGCAGGGCCTGGGACTGGTGCACACCACCGTCCGGCTGGCCGACGCGGCGGGACTGCGCAGTGAGGAGATCGAAAGCGTGGTGGATCTCGTGCGGACCACCTCCGAGGCTGAGGTCGCCGCGGTGCTCAAGGAGATCGGCCCGGATCGGTGGTCGGTGTCGCTGCGCGCCAAGCAGTGCATCGACGTCTCCGCCGCCGCAGCGGAACTCGGTGGTGGCGGCCACCGGCTGGCCGCTGGACTCACCGCTGACGGCACCGCCGACGACGTCCTGGACGCGATCCGCGCCGCTCTGCGCAACGCCCCCGCTCCCCGCCAGCCCCGACATGGAGACATATCGGGGTCCAGGGAGCTCTGAGCACCCCGATATGTCTCCATGTCGGGGTCGCGGTGACGCGCCCGCCGGGCTGGTCGTGGTGGATAAGGCGGCTGGGATAACGTCACACGATGTGGTCGCCCGGTTGCGCCGGCTGCTCGGTACCCGCCGGATCGGCCATGCCGGCACGCTGGACCCGATGGCCACCGGCGTGCTCGTCTGCGGGGTGCAGCGCGCCACCAAGCTGCTCGGGCATCTCCCGCTAGAACCCAAGGTCTACCGAGGCACGGTGCGGCTGGGCATGTCCACCACCACCGACGACGCCGAGGGCGCGTGCACCGGCGGTGCCGACGCGTCAGCGGTCAGCGAGCCGCAGATCCGCGCGGCTCTCGCAACGCTGTGCGGAACCATCGAGCAGGTACCCAGCACGGTCAGCGCCGTCAAGGTCGACGGCAGGCGGGCCTACGCGCTGGCCCGCGCCGGCGCGCAGGTGCTGTTGCCGGCCCGCCCGGTGACCGTGTTCCGGTTCGAGCTTCTCGCGCTGCGCCGCGGCCGAACGGTGACCGACCTCGACGTGCTCGTGGAGTGCAGCGGCGGCACGTACGTCCGGGCCCTGGCGAGGGACCTGGGCGCCACCTTAGAAGTCGGGGGACACCTCATTGCGCTGCGCCGCACCCGCGTGGGCCCCTACGACCTGGGCGTCGCCCGTACTCTCGACGAGCTGAGCAACGCCCCGGGCCTGTCTGCAAGCCTCGATGAGGTGGTGGCTCAGACATTCCCGCACCGCAGCGTCGATGCCCGGCAGGCCGGGATACTGGCTCACGGTGGGTCGTTGCCGGCTGTCGGCCTGGCCGGAACACATGCCGCGATCGACCCTGACGGCGTCGTCGTCGCCCTGCTCGCCGAGCACGGCGGCCAGGCCCGCCCCATCCTTGTGCTGCGCCCTGCCGGTGAGTGAGGGCGGGCACGTGACCGGTTAGCCTCCACGTCTGTGCAGCGCTGGCGTGGACTTGAGGCGATCCCGAACGGATGGGGCCGCAGTGTCGTCACCATTGGCGTCTTCGACGGCGTGCACCGCGGTCATGTTCGGCTGGTCAGCCACGCCGTGCGGCGCGCCGGCGAACTTGGTCTGCCCAGCGTACTGATGACTTTCGACCCACATCCTTCGGAGGTGATCCGCCCCGGCAGCCACCCGGCACAACTCACCACCCTGCGCCGGCGGGCGGAGCTGGTCGAGCAGCTTGGCGTCGAGGTGTTCTTCGTGCTGCCGTTCACCCTCGAACTGTCCCGGGTGCCGGCCGACGAATTCGTCCACACGGTGCTCGTCGAGCGCCTGCACGTGGCTGATGTCGTGGTGGGCGACAACTTCACGTTCGGGCACAAGGCGGCCGGAAATATCGACCTATTGCGCACCTTGGGCAAGCGCTTCGGCTTCACCGCCGAGGGCGTGGGCCTGCTCTCCCAGGGCGAGCTGACGTTCTCCTCCACCTATATCCGCTCCTGCATCGACGCCGGCGACGTGGCGGCCGCGGCGACCGCCTTAGGCCGCCCGCACCGGCTGGAGGGGATCGTGATCCGTGGAGAACAGCGCGGCCGCAACTTGGGATACCCGACGGCGAACCTGTCGACCTCCCGGCACGCCGCGATCCCAGCTGACGGGGTCTACGCCTGCCGGTTCGTGCATCGGGGTCGGGATCTGGCGGCGGCAGTGTCGATCGGCACGAACCCGACCTTCTCCGGGCGGGAACGTCGAGTAGAGGCGTTCGTCCTGGATCTCGACGAGGACTTCTACGGCGAACGGGTGGCGCTGGATTTCGTGCAGCGGCTGCGTGGGATGTATCGCTTCGACACTCCGGAGCAGCTGGTGGCGCAGATCGACGACGACGTGGCGCGCACCCGCGCGGTGTTCGAGTAGACCCGGTAAGCGATCGCCGCCCCCTCCGGCTGCTCGGAGCTGGCAGGATGCCAGTACGGGCACGGAAGGGGAGTCCGGTGGACGAGCAGCTCGCCGTCGCGCGCAACGTCGCCCTGCAGCGGGAGTGGTACGGGGAATCGCTCGGCGATCGGGTGCGGCGACTGGTGGTCGCTTTCGATTGCTCCCAAGCCCAGTTAGCCGAGGTGCTGGGCCTGAGTGCGCCGATGCTCAGCCAGCTGATGAGCGGTCGCCGAGCGAAGATCGGCAATCCCGCGGTCCTGGCCCGGATGGTGATGCTGGAGCGCCGGGTGCTCACTCCCGAAGTGGCCTCCGGTGATCCTATGGCGATCCGGGCCGCGCTGGAGGAGGTCCGCGATTCCCGACCCACGGTCAGCCGGCCCACCGAAGACTGGGAAGCACTGCCGGTGGAGGAGCATAGCCCCTGGAACAACCCCGAGGTCCTGATCGGGGCGTTGCGCGCGGTGGTTCCGCCGGGCGAGCTAGCCGCCGCGGCTGATCTGTTACGGGAACAGTGCCCGCGGCTGGCTCGAGTGCTGCTGCATGCAGCGGGCACCGAGCAGGGTGGCTCCGCTGTCGACGGGGCGACCGGGTAGATCCGGCGGCGGTACGCCAACCTTGATGATCGAGGGCGGCGACCGGTGTTCGCAGCTCGACTGGTAATGTCACCAAGGATCCGGCTGCGGTCCGTGGCGGTCGGCAAAAACCAGTATTTACCGCGTTGTTCGCGGACGCACGGTACACGATGACAGGAGAAGATCTACCCGTGGCGCTGTCCACTGCACAGAAGAGTGAGATCCTTGCCGAATACGGGCTCCGCAAGGGGGACACCGGCTCCCCTGAGGCGCAGGTGGCCCTGCTGACCAAGCGGATCATGGACCTTACCGAACATCTCAAGCACCACAAACACGACCATCACTCCCGGCGCGGGCTACTGCTGATGGTCGGCCGTCGCCGCAACTTGCTGAACTACCTCGCCAAGGTCGACATCAACCGCTATCGATCCCTGATTGAGCGCCTCGGCCTGCGTCGTTGATCCGCCCACCGCTGGCCGGAGGGTCAGCTTGATACACAACCACACATCGCTGCACGAGCCGCATTGTCACCGTCGTCGGGACCGTCGTCCGCCGGTCCTCGGTAGTGGCTGCCGAGAGCGCACCACACGCTCCGGGAGCTTCGATCGAAGACCGGCCTGTCGCCCGCACTCCCGCGCACTGGTGTCACCGCTTGGCTGGTGTCGCGAGGAGGAGAACGATGACCGACTCAACCATGACGAACCTCTCCGGCACCGGAGTACATGAAACAGCCGCCGTACTGGACAACGGCGCTTTCGGCACCCGTACCGTGCGTTTCGAGACTGGCCGGCTGGCTCGGCAGGCCGCGGGATCCGTCGTCGCCTATCTCGATGACGACACCATGCTGCTGTCTGCCACTACGGCATCCAAAGCGCCCAAAGATCAGTTCGACTTCTTTCCGCTCACGGTCGATGTCGAGGAGCGGATGTATGCGGCCGGGCGTATTCCGGGCTCCTTCTTTCGCCGTGAAGGCCGTCCCTCCACCGATGCGATCCTCACCTGCCGGCTGATCGACCGCCCGCTGCGCCCCTGCTTCGTCGACGGCCTGCGCAACGAGGTGCAGGTCGTGGTCACGGTGCTCAGCCTCGACCCGGCTGACCCGTACGACGTGCTGGCGATCAACGCGGCGTCGGCGTCCACGCAGCTGTCCGGTCTGCCGTTCGACGGTCCGGTCGGTGCCACCCGGATGGCGCTGGTGAACGAGGAAGGTAGTAGCCAGTGGATCGCCTTCCCAACCTACGAGCAACTCGGCCGCGCGGTGTTCGACATGGTCGTCGCCGGCCGGGTGGTCGGGGATGGTGACAGCAGTGATGTGGCGATCATGATGGTGGAGGCAGAAGCCACCGAAGCCACCATCGAGTTGATCGCTGGCGGCGCTCCCGCTCCCACCGAGGAGGTGGTGGCCGCCGGCCTGGAGGCGGCCAAACCGTTCATCCGCCTCCTGTGCGACGCCCAACGAGAGCTCGCTGACCTGGCCGGCAAGGCGGGGCTGGAGTTTCCCACCTTCCCCGCTTACCAGCCTGAGGTGGTCGACGCGGTGCGCGAGCTGGTGGCCGATGAGCTGGCGCAGGTGCTCGCCGTGGCCGGCAAGCAGGACCGGGAAAACCGGCTCGACGGGCTCAAAGCCAGTGCGCTCGAGCAGCTGGCAGAGCGCTTCGAAGGCCACGAGAAAGAGATCAGCGCCGCGTTTCGGGCGGTTACCAAGTCAGCGGTGCGCCAGCGCATCCTGCGCGAGAAGGTACGCATCGACGGTCGCGGCATCACCGACATCCGACCGCTGTCGGCCGAGGTGGACCTGATTCCCCGGGCGCACGGCTCGGCGCTGTTCGAGCGAGGCGAGACCCAGATCCTCGGGGTCACCACACTGAACATGCTCCGGATGGAGCAGGCGATCGACTCGCTGTCCCCGGAAACCACCAAGCGGTACCTGCATCACTACAACTTCCCGCCGTATTCCACCGGTGAGACTGGCCGGGTGGGCTCACCCAAGCGCCGGGAGATTGGTCATGGTGCGCTGGCTGAACGGGCGCTGGTGCCCGTGCTGCCCAGCCGGGAGGAATTCCCCTACGCGATTCGCCAAGTCTCCGAGGCGCTGGGCTCCAACGGCTCCACGTCGATGGGATCGGTTTGCGCATCGACGATGTCGCTGTTCAACGCCGGGGTGCCACTCAAGGCACCGGTGGCGGGTATCGCGATGGGACTGGTATCCGGCGAGGTCGACGGCAAGGAGACATTCGTCGCCCTCACCGACATCCTCGGTGCCGAAGACGCTTTCGGTGACATGGACTTCAAAGTTGCAGGCACCAGCGCATTCGTCACCGCGTTGCAGCTGGACACCAAGCTGGCCGGCATCCCGTCCGAGGTGTTGGCCGCCGCGCTGGCCCAGGCGCGCGATGCTCGGCTGACCATCCTCGGCGTGATGGCGCAGGCCATCGACGGGCCGGATGAAATGAGCCCATACGCCCCACGCGTCACCGCCATCAAGATCCCGGTTGACAAGATCGGTGAGGTGATTGGCCCGAAGGGCAAGATGATCAATTCGATCACTGACGAGACCGGCGCGGATATCTCGATCGAGGACGACGGCACCATCTACGTTGGCGCCAGCGATGGCCCGTCCGCCGAAGCCGCCATCGATCGGATCAACGCCATCGCCAACCCGCAGCTTCCCAAGGTCGGGGAGCGGTTCCTGGGCACCGTGGTGAAGACCGCCGCCTTCGGCGCCTTCGTGTCCCTGGTACCCGGCAAGGATGGCCTGGTGCACATCTCCAAGCTGGGTAACGGCAAGCGCATCGGCAAGGTCGAAGACGTGGTCAAGGTCGGTGACAAGCTGCGCGTCGAGGTGGCTGATATCGACAACCGCGGCAAGATCAGTTTAGTGCCGGTCCGCGATGAGGAAACTGCCGACAGCTCGGCCGGTAGCGCGGCTACGGACTCCACTGAGGTGTCGACCGGCACGTGACCGCATTGCACCAGCCCGAGGGCGCAACGCTGCACCGTAGCGTGCTGCCCTCGGGATTACGGGTAGTGACCGAGTACCTACCGGGTTCCCGCTCGGCCGCGGTCGGGATGTGGGTGGCCGTGGGCTCGCGGGACGAACCCGCTGCGATGGCCGGTGCCGCGCATTACCTCGAGCATCTGCTGTTCAAGGGCACGACGCGGCGTTCCGCAGCGGCGATTGCTGAAGAGATCGACACGGTCGGCGGGGAGCTCAACGCGTTCACCACCAAGGAGCACACCTGCTACCACGCGCACGTGCTCGAGGATGACCTCGATCTCGCCGTCGACCTGCTCTGCGACGTGCTGGGCGACGCGCGGCTCGACCCGGCGGATGTCGATCTTGAGCGCGGTGTGGTTCTCGAGGAGATCGCAATGCGCGATGACGACCCAGAAGAAGCGCTACACGACGAGTTCTGTGCCGCTCTGTTCGGGTCACATCCGCTGGGGCGCCCGGTGCTCGGAACCGAGGAGTCGGTCACCGGGATGAGCCGCGAGGCGCTGCATCGCTTCTACCGGACCCGGTACACACCGGAGCGGATGGTGCTCGCGGTGGCAGGCAACGTGTCGCACGGCGCGGTGCTGGCCGCGCTGCGGCGCAGTTTCGGCCATTGCCTGACCGGGTGTGCCGGTCCCGTGCCGCCGCGCCGAGGACAAGCCGAGGTCACCGACCGGTGCGCGCTCGCGCTGAACCCCGACTCATCGGAGCAGGCTCACCTCATGCTGGGCCTGCGCGCCCTGGACCGGTATGACGAACGCCGCTACGCGCTGGGCGTGCTCAACGCCGCGCTGGGTGGCGGGATGAGTTCCCGGCTGTTCCAGCAGGTGCGCGAGCAGCGCGGGTTGGCCTACTCGGTCTATTCCGCGGTGGATAGCTACGCCGACACTGGCAGCCTGTCGGTCTACGCCGGGTGCTCACCGGGCCGGCTGGGTGAGGTCGTGACGGTGATCGGTGATGTGTTGGCGAAACTGGCCCACGACGGCCTGTCCGGCAGCGAGCTGATCCGCGCTAAGGGGCAGCTGCGTGGGGCGCTGGTGTTGGGTCTGGAGGATGCGCCGTCTTGGATGATCCGGCTCGGCACTGCGGAGCTGGATCGTGGGCAGCACCACACTGTGGAACACGAGCTGCGCCGAATCGACGCGGTGACCGCTGAGGAAGTCGGTGCGCTCGCCGCGGACTTGTTTTCCCGAGCACTCACCGCGGCCGTGGTCGGCCCGTACGCTGATGCGGATCAGCTACCGGAGGAGCTAGCGGAGTTGATCGGATGACACCCGCTGAGCAAGCTGCGCGTGATCGATCCGCGGAAAATCCGATCCGGGTCGGGGTGCTGGGAGCCCGCGGCCGAGTGGGCACCGAGGTGTGCAAGGCGGTGGACGCCGCCGACGACATGGAACTCGTCGCGATGGTCGACGCCGGCGACTGGATGTTCAACGTCGCCGATGCCGGCGCCGAGGTGGTCGTCGACTTCACCCATCCTGACGTGGTGATGGACAACGTCCGCTTCTGCGTCGACCAGGGCATTCACGCCGTCGTGGGTACCACCGGTTTCACCGAGGCCCGGCTCGCCCAAGTCCGCGAATGGCTGGCACCCAAGCCTGGTCTCGGCGTGCTGATCGCCCCCAACTTCGCTATCGGCGCAATCCTCTGCATGCGCTTCGCGGCGATGGCCGCTCGATTCTACGAGTCGGTGGAGATCATCGAATTGCACCATGCGGG
>DASQVU010000387.1:0-9390 GCA_035640615.1 Pseudonocardiaceae bacterium | reverse complement strand
CGGGCGCCGTCGGCTACCTGCTGCGCCACGGCTCGCGCGTGGCCGTGGTGACCTGCCGCGACGGCCAGCCGGACCAGATCAGGACCCACAAACCGGTAGGACAGGCAGAACCGCAACGCAGCCCCCAGTTCCCATGCCTCGGTGAGCATGGCTAGCGCCCGGGCGCTGTCGCCCCGGGCTTCGCAGAGCAACGCCTGGATCCATAGGCCCCACTCCAGTGGCCACCGGGCGCCCTTCACCCGCAGACCACCGGCGACGGCAGTGAGCTGCCAGTCCTGGCTGACCGATGCCCTGAGCTCGTTCGCGGCGTCGATCATGCGGGCCTCACCGGTTGCGATGTCGCCCTGCTGAAGGGCGACCCAGGCGGCGACACCGTGCAGGACAGCGGCATGTAAGCGGGTCCCCACCTCGTCGGCGAGCAGCAGACCCGCATGCACCTCGGCCAGCGCTTCGGTCAGCTCGCCGCTGCCGGCGCGGGTCTGGGCCAGCAGCGCGTGGTACAGCGGCAGCCACATCACGTTGCCGCGCTGCTCACCCAGTCGCCGGCCTAGCTGGAGCGCGGCCAGCGCGTCGTCGCGGCGGTCGGCGTCTACGAGCACCATCCCCAGGTGAAACTGGGGGTGCAGGTGGCCGACCCGAGGATCCCGGCTACGAGCCGCGATCGCGACGGCCTGCCGGGCCAGCGTGACCGCCTCGGTTACCTCGCCGCGGGCGTCGGCGGCAACGGCCAAGGTCTGCGCCGCCAGGCAGGACACGAAGTCGTCGTCCGGCGCCTCTGCTCGGGCATGGTGGGCCTGGGCGCATGCTCCGTGCTGATCGCCCACGAACAGCCTGATGTTCGCGGCCAGGGCCAGCGCACCCGCCCGGTCGCGCTCCGACGCACCGGGGACGCGGGTGACCGCTTCGAGCTCGGCAACCGCCGGCTCCAGCCAGCCCATGGCCCACAGCACCTCGCCCAGCGCGCGCCGCAGGGAGACCTCGATGCCCGCCGTCGGGCCACGGGCAAGCACCGCACGGGCGATCCGTTCGGCTTCGGCGGGGCGGCCGGTCTGGAGCAGTAGCGGCGCCAACTCGGCGGCCACTGAATCATGGTCCGGATCATCGGCATGGGTGAGTTCGAACGCCCGCTCGCAGAGCCTGACGGCCACTGCCGGGAAACGTGGCGCCGCCTCGGCGGCCGCGCGGCGAAGCCAGCGAACTGATTCCGGATCGGTCGCGCTGGCCCCGAGGAACAGATGGTCGGCCACCCGTGCCATGGGTATGCCGGCGGCGGTCAACGACCGGGCTATCTCCCGATGGATGCCCTGACGGAGCGGGACGGCGAGCTGGTGGTAGATCGCTTCTCGCATCAACTCGTGGCGGAATGCGAGGCCTCCGGTCGGCGTCTCGCCTAGCAGCCCGGCCTGCACGGCCGCATCGAGCTCGGGTAGCAGCATGACCGCGCTGCGCCCGGTGACCGTGGCCAGCTCGGCCACCGAAAACTCTCGCCCGAGTACCGCTGCGATCTTGAGGACCTCCAGCGTCGCCGGTGGCAGGAAGCTCATGCGCCGCAGGATGGTCATCGGCAGGGTGCTCGGCAGGACCCGATCAGCGACTTCGGCCATGCCGCCGTGCACCGTCAGGATGTCCTGGTCACGCAAAGCCTTGACCAGTTCGATCACGAACAGAGGGTTGCCGGCTGCCCAGGAGAGCTGCCCGGATAGCCCCGCACCAGGTGGTGCACCGGCTACCGCTGCCGCCAGGGTGGTCACCGCAGGCTCGTCGAGCGCAGCCAGCTGTAGATGCGCTGCGCCGTTGCTGACCAGCTCGTCGATCAACCGGGTCAGTTCGGAGCGTTCCGGAAAGGGGCGCAGGGTGACGAGCAGGATGACCGGGAGCTCAGGCAGGGCAGCGCCGATGGCACGGACCGCGCGCAGCGTCGCAGGATCGGCCCAATGCAGGTCTTCGACTGCCAGCACGACGGGCGATTCGGTGGCCAGCCGCTGGAGCAGCGACACCGCCGCGTTGATGACGCGAAAACTGAGATCGACAGCGGCGAACGGGACCGCATCGGCGACGATGAGTCGGGCTATCTCGGCGCGTTGCGGATCGGTCGAGTCGGCGTGCAGCCCGAATGCCTCGATCAACGCAGCGAGTGGGCGGTCCTGGCTCAGCTCGTCGGTAGCACCGGACAGGACCTGGAAACCCTCCTTGGTGGCGGCGGCCGCGATCTCGGCAAGCAGCCGCGTCTTCCCGATGCCGGCCTCGCCCTGCACGATGGCGGCCTCACCGGCGCCCTGGCTGGCTCTGTTGAGTAGCTGGCGTAGTGCCGCCAACTCCGGGGAGCGACCAACAAATGGCAGCGGCACATCGGGCACGTTACCGCCGCTACGTCTTTTTTAGCGGCGCCTTCCTAGGGCCAACGTTTTTAGGGGTTGCGCATCAGGCCCCGGAATTTCGGACCGAGCCACGGCTTGCGACCCCAGGCGAGCAGCTTGCCCGCGGCGATCGCCGTCCACTGGCTCTGCCGGGCCCAGGCCACCATGAGGAACGCCACGGGATCAGCTGAGATGTGGCAGTCGACCTGACGGGGAGCGGGGTCTTCGACGCGGAGCGCGCCGTCGTTGAAGATGAAGTGCCAGCAGTTTCCGCCGCGGATCCGGATGTCGTAGGTGGCGCGCACACCCGCTGCTGCGTCAGCGTCCACCATTGCCGAGCTGAGCGCCCGGATCACCGGGATGAGGAATCCTCCCACCACCATGGCGGCATGGGCCCGATCGATGCGCCACCGGCGCCCGGCGGCATGCGCGATGTCGTAACCATGCATCACGGTCTCGTTGAGCAGGTGGTAGGTCAACATCGATTGAGGAACGGTGATGCCTTGTACCAGCCACGGGCACGGCGCCTGGGGGTCTGCCCGCACACACGCGCTGAGATAATCCTGCGCGCGAGTCTCGATGCGGTCGGCCAGAACCCGCAGGTTCCGTTCGGGGTCTGACTTGACCGCGGAGACGGTCGCCGCGCCCAGCTCGCCGATGTTCCGCAGCGGCGAGCCGCCGGCCTCACCGGAGGGGTCCAGCACTTCCCGTAACTTCGCGAGATCCTGCCTGGCTAGTCCGAGCAGACCGCTCCAGACGTGCGATAGGTGTGTGGCCACCTCACCGAGGTTCCACTGCCCCACCGCGCCAGGCAGCGGATCATCGATGGACCGAAGCAGGGTGGTGACCCGGCCGACCTCCTCGCGCAGCGCTTCCTGAGCGTGTCGCCAGCTGGTTTGCGTTGCACTCAAGACCATGCGCGGGACGCTAACGACCAGCGCAGATGCTGCACATCCGTTAGTTGACCGATTCCTATCCCCCGGAAGGGCTACGAGACAGCGTTACGGGTGACGGATCAGGCTCTTGAACCGGAATCCTAACCACGGTTTGCGGCCCCAAGCCATCAGCTTGCCGCTGGCGATCGCAGACCACTGGTCTTTCCGGCCCCAGAAAATCATCATGAACGCAACGGGGTCGGCGGAGATATGGCAGTCGACCTTACCCGCCGCCGGTTCTTCGACCCTGACCTGCCCGTCGTCGAAGATGAAGTGAAGGCGGTCCCCACCGCGGATCCGGAGATCGTAAGTGGCCCGCAGGCCGGCTGCCTTCTCAGCGTCCACCAAAGCGCGCGGGCCGAGTTCTCGCAGGATCGGGATGAATAGGTGCCGTATCACCATGGCGGCATGCGGTGCTTCGATCCGCCACCTGCGTCCGTCGGCTCGGGCGATGTCGTAGCCGTGCATGAGCGTCTCGTTCAACAGGTGCCCGGTCAGGGTCCACACCGGCACTCTGGTGCCCTCCACGAACCACGGGCGGAGCTCATCAGGCGAGTAATTTTCGCACTCAGCGAGATACTCTTCTGCGCGCTGTTCGATGCGATCAGCCAACACCGCCGGATCGCGCTCGGGATCGGATCGCACACCGAGCATGGTGATATCGCCGAGTTCCCAGATGTTCCGCATCAGCGAATCCCCGGCCACGTCAGCGATGCTGGGAATCACCTCGTACAGGCGGGAGAGGTCGCCCCTGGCCAGGCCGGGCACAGCGAGCCAGGCCTGGGACAGATGCATGGCCAGCTCACTGATGTTCCACTGCCCCACCGCGGGAGCCGCTGGGTCGCGGACAGATCGCAGCAGCGCTGTTACCCGCTTGACCTCCTGGTGAAGTGCCTCCTGACTCTGCTGCCAATCCGTCACCGTTGCCTGCGTGACCACACCAGCCCCTCTGCTCGTCGCGACACGAGTGCGACCCGACCGTAACCACGGATCCGCAATTCGGACAGCCGCTACTTGGGCGGATCCGGCGAGTATCGACGGTCAGGCGTTTCCGCTTCAGGACCGTAGCTGGTAGTTTTTGAAGAGTACCAACCGGGGATGGATCGGTGCGGATTTACGCTATGGCGCGGTGGCGCCCCCCGGTGGAAATCGACGCGCGAGCGCAGGTGCGCAGCGCACCGGCGAGATCATGATGAATATCGACGAGCTCGCTCAACACGCTGATCTCTGGCCGGGTGAGGGCATCCGAACGCGAATCGATCACGATTGCAACGTGGCCGTCGATCTCGTAAGAGTCGAGCACGGTCAGCGCAGCATGCAGGCCCACAGAGTCGAGCGCTTCGACGGCGGACAGATCGATAACCAGATGCGGTCGGCCATCATGTACCGCTTCAATCAACCTGCTGGCGAGAACGGGTGCCGTGATCAGGTCGACGGTGCCGGCGACTCGGCACAATGTCGTGTCGGACTGCGGGCAACTCACCGTTGCGAGAACCACCGGTAGTGCGGGTGTGATGGTGTCAAGATCGCCCATCACGGGTGCCACTGTCACTGGTGTCACTGTCGAACTCCTCCCCGAGCCGTCACAGACGAGATTCGACCGTACACGCTGCGCAATGATCGTCAAGGCGGTGTCAAGCAAGCCTGACAACGGCTTGAATGTCGGCTATGCCGGATAGATCCGGAATAGCGATTGTGGTGGCGTAGACGCGGAGCGTGTGTAAACTTTATGCACTCCAACGAGCACGCTCCGTAACAGGGTGGGTGAAGTGGATCGATGGATGGCGCCCTCGACATCGCTGTGCACTGTCATGACCAGGTGGTGGTCGTCCACCCACGGGGGTTGCTCACCGTACGCACCGTGGTAGAGCTGCGCGAAGTATTGGCGAAGGAACTCACCGAGCACTGCCGGGTGGTGGTGGACCTCGACGGCCTTCGCTTGGGCCGGGAGTCCTGCGTCGCGGTCTTTCCCGCGGTACTGACCCACTGTGGCGGCTGGCCGGCGGCCAAGCTCGCGCTATGCCGGCCCGACGACGCGATGACTCACGCACTCACGACTCGCCGGGTGACGGCCCTGGTACCGGTGTATCACCTGCGCCTAGAGGCCGAGGCCGCAATCGATTCCCGTCCACCGGTGGTGCGAGTCCGCGTCCAGCTGCCCTGTGACACCGGCGCCGCCGCATCGGCCCGCCAGCTGGTTCGCGAGATGTGCCCGAAGTGGGAGGTCGACGACGGGGCGAAGGACACCGCTGAGTTCGTAGCCGGTGAGCTGGTGTCCAACGCAGTGGAACATGCCTGCACCGGCGTCTGGCTGACGTTGGAACGAGGTCCGCGGGGAATGCGGGTGTCCGTGCGAGATGGTTCCCCGATCGGGTTCCCCGGGCCAGTGCAGCGCTCCACCGATCCGCTCGGGCAGGTCCGTGGCCGGGGTCTGGAACTGGTGGAAAGTCTTACCACGGCCTGGGGTATCGACGCCCAACCGGATGGCAACACGGTGTGGGCAGAGATCAGCAAATAGCTGGTCTTGCGCAACGGATCGGCGACTGAGACAGTGCGCGGCTAATGGGACGTCGCCGAGCCGCTCACCTGGGCGGACCGAGAAGTCCCTCCCCGGCCCGCCTGGTGTTGCCAACACCTGCCGCCAGGCGGGTCTTTCAGTTCGCTGCGGCCATGGATGCTTGCGCACCTTGCGCGGGCGCCGGCTGACGTGGCGTGAAGGGTGCGGTGACTGCGTCGAGGGAAAGACCAGGGCTTCGATGCCGCCCCGGCGTTCCCACAGCAGCGCGGCGAAAGCGCCGATGCCGAAGAACACCGCTCGACGAGGCTCATGGGTCCGCTGCCAACCGGGCGCGCTGCTCGTCGAGGCGCCAGCCCGCGGGCTCCGGCCAGCTCAGCGCCATCTCCGCCAGCTGTTCGACGAGGATGTTAGTGACCGCCCAGTTTCGATACCACTTATGGTCGGCCGGTATGACATACCACGGCGAAACCTCGCTATTGCATTTCTGGAGTGCGTCCGAGTACGCCTGCTGATATTCCTTCCAATAGGCGCGCTGGTCGACGTCAGCAGGATCGTATTTCCAGTGCTTCGTCGGGTCATCAAGCCGCGCTAGCAGCCGCTTGCGCTGCTCGTTGTACGAGATGTGCAGGAAACATTTCACGATCCTGGTGCCGGCGGCGACCAGCTTGTTCTCGAAGCGGTTGATGACACCGTAACGGCGCGACCATATCTCGGGTGGCACGAGTTGGCGCACGCGGGCCACCAAGACGTCCTCGTAATGCGAGCGGTCGAAGACGCCGATGACGCCCGGCGGTGGGAGCTGGCGCCTGACGCGCCACAGGAAGTGGTGCTCGCGCTCTCGCGGCGTGGGCTTGGTGAACGCGTGGTAGCGCACGCCCATCGGGTTGATCAGGCCCAGAACATGCTTGACGGTGCCCCCCTTGCCGGCGGTGTCCATACCCTGCAGCACGAGCAGCACGCTGCGCCTACCGCCCAGATGCCCCTCGGCGTAGAGCTGCGCTTGCAGCTCGGCCAGGGGCCGCTTGAGCTTGCGTATCGCCGTCTTGGCGTCCGCCTTGCCCGAGCCGGTGAAGCCCGGGGTTGCCTGCGGGGCGATTCCCGAAAGGTCCACCGGTCCGGCGGAGAGGCGCAGCAGGTCACTGACTCGTTGCGGGTACCGCGGAGTCGATGTGGTCACTGGTGAAGATTGCCAGTCCGTCAGCCGCCTGACCTACGACTTCGGCCCTCGAGTGGCCGGACCGGGGCCCGGTGGTTAACGTAGCCGCCGTCCGTGGCCCGCCGACCTACCGGAGATCATGACCGCGCAGTCGTCCCACAGCCCAGACACCACTACCCGCGCGACCGATCTCAAGCCGAGCCGGGTCGCCGCCACCGCCCTCGCCGCAGTGACCACCGCGCTGCTCAGCTCCAGGCTTGGCGCCGAGGGGACGCTGATCGGGGCCGCCGCGGCGAGCGTGGTCACCACCGTGGCTACCTCCGTGTACCAGACCTCGTTGGAACGCAGCCGAGAACGGGTCCGCTCGCTCGCTCATCGCACCCGGTCGGCGCATCCTGCCCCGGACGCCGAGCACCCCCCGCCCGACCTCACAGCACACACCCGCCGGTCGGCCAGATGGCGCTGGGCGGGCGTGGTCCTCGGGGCTCTCGGGGGCTTCGCGCTGGCCATGGCGGTGATCACCGGAATCGAGTGGGCGCGCGGTGAGACCGTCGGCGGTAACGGCAAGGGCACCACCATCGGGCAGGTGGTCAACGACCAGTCCAGCCCGCAAAAGCCGACCGCACCGCCCCCGGGACCGGCATCCGAGACCTCCGAGCCGCCGACCGAGACGTCCGAACCGCCCGCCACTCCTACCTCGCCCAACAGCAGCGTCGAGCAAAGCCCGACCATGACCACACCAACCAGGCCGACGCCCAGCGAGACGACGCGACCGCCTTTGATTCCCCCGCTTCCGCGAATCGGCGACTGAGCGCCTACATGCTGGAATGCAAATGTTCGATATCCATTTCAGCAAGGGGTAGATCGCTTACTGCAAAGGCAATAATCCCAAGCCGTTTCACCCGAACGTGGGCTATGCTCTGCTGGTGCTGACGGCGGGTGAGCCGAGTAACGCGTCGACTGATGCTGACGAGCGTTTGCGACGGATCGAGTCGGTCACCGACACCGCACTGGCTCACCTCGACGTTGAGGACCTCTTGGCCGAACTGCTCGACCGGGTGTGGGAGCTGCTTGCCGTCGACACAGCGACGGTATTGCTGCTCGACCCCTCGTCTCAGGAGCTTGTCGTGACGGTTGCCCTGGGCATCGAAGCGACAGTACGGCAGGGCATTCGTGTCCCGATGGGCAAGGGTTTCGCCGGGCGCGTCGCGGCCGAGAAGCAGCCGGTGATCATCGAACAGGTTGATCAGACCAATGTGATGTACTCGGTCCTTGCCGAGCACGGCATCTGCTCGCTGCTGGGTGTCCCGCTGCTCAGCAATGGAACTGTCATCGGGGTGCTACACGTCGGCACACTCGTCCCGCACCGGTTCAGCAATGACGACATCCAGTTGCTGCAGATCGCAGCCGAACGGATCGTATTCGCCACCCAATTCCGGCGCGCCGAAGTCGAGCGAACTGCGGCGGCGGTGTTTCAACGCAGCCTGTTGCCAGCACGGCTGCCCACAGTGCCGGGGCTGGAGCTGGCCGGCCACTACCTTCCCGCGGGCCACGGTGAGGTCGGCAGTGACTGGTATGACGTATTTACGCTTCCTGCCGGCTGGTTGTGCGTCGTGATCGGTGACGTGGTCGGTCGCGGCCTGGTCGCCGCTGATGTGATGGGCCGGCTGCGCAACTCGCTGCGCGCCTACGCATTGCTTGGTGGTGATCCCGCTGAGGTACTCAGCAGGTTAGACCAGCAGGTACAACACTTCGAACCAGACACGATGGCTACCGTGCTGTTGGCGATGTTCGAACCATCGTTTGAGCGGCTGCACCTGTCCTCGGCGGGCCACCTGCCACCGTTACTGGCCCGGCCTGATCACCCGACGATTCTCGTTGAGGTGCCGGCCGACCAACCCATCGGCGTGCCCGGTGGGCTGCGTCGCCGCGCGATGGCCATCGAGCTGCCGCCGGGAGGGCTGATCTGTTTCTACACTGACGGATTGGTTGAGCGCCGTGGCGTGTCGCTTGACGATTGAGCGGTTGCGGGACTCGGTGCTGGCTGGCCCGGTGGCCGCGCTGTGCCGAAAGCTCATGGCTCGGCTTCTGGGTGCTGATGCGCCGGGCGATGATGTCGCTGTCCTGGCGGTGCGCCGCCAGGACAGCGGTGAGGTTGGCCCGCTGGACCTTGTGCTGCCGGCACTGCCCTGGTCGTTACGGGACATCCGGCTTGCGGTGCGCCGGTGGCTATCAGCAGTCGGCGCCGGCCCCCGCGCAGTTGCCGACCTGCTCATCGCGATCGGCGAGGCGTGCTCGAACGCCATCGAGCACGCTTATGGGGCCGGCGGCGGCAGCGTGGCGGTACATCTAGAACTCCAACAGCCTGACGTGCTGGCCACCATCCGCGATACTGGCCGATGGCGCTCGCCCAGCAGGGATGAC
>DASQVU010000386.1:0-5669 GCA_035640615.1 Pseudonocardiaceae bacterium | reverse complement strand
CCTGAAAGTGATCACCTCCTCGGGGAGTGGGTTGATCGTAGAGTGGTTCGTCTGATAGCTGGGCTGCCTCCTTGAGGGTGTGCAGGATCGGTTGCGGCTGGCTCATCGGACTGGTGATACCTCCGTTCCGTTGGGGTCGGGTGGACAGGTGCTAGGCCGCTAGTGCGCTGGTCAGCGGCCTAGCAGGGCCGCTAGACCTAGCGGGGTGGGCGCTAGGTCTAGCGGGGCGCTAGCGGGTGTGCGGTGGTCGGTCGAGGGCGTGGGCGAGGGCTTCGAGGACGGCGTCCCGGGTGATGCCGCGTCGGTTGGCGCCCTGGCCATCGGGCGTCTGTCCCCACACCTGACCGGTGATCACGCCGTAGGGCTTGAGGCAGGTGGCCAGGTCGGTAGGCGTCCAGCCGTCATAAGCGTCCGGGTTCGCCTCGGCGAGCCGGGCGATGACGGTCTCGGACCAGAGCCGGGCTTCGTCGCCGGTGAATACAGCGAGCACGTCGTCGAGCAGTCGCGGCGCGGGGTGCTCGACGATGTACTCGCCGCCGTCGGCGACCCCGGACAGGGTGCCGGCGGCGATCCGCA
Organism: Pseudonocardiaceae bacterium; assembly: GCA_035640615.1. Lineage (GTDB taxonomy): Bacteria > Actinomycetota > Actinomycetes > Mycobacteriales > Pseudonocardiaceae. The sequence continues at coordinate 5,093 of DASQVU010000386.1, read as the reverse complement.
GGTTCCGGCCGCGTTCACAGATCTTCTGCAGGGTCGGCAGGTCCATCAGGTCGGTACGGATGATTTGCCCACCGGACTCGGCTAGCGCGCCGTCGTCGCAGCCGAGCAGAATGCCAACACCCTTGTGGGCGCGCAGCAGCTTGGACGCGTCCAAGTCGGGATAGGCGCCGGCGCCGAGGATGGTGTCCGAGGACTGCCAGTTCATCACCTTCATGGCGAACCGGATGCCGAGCTGACCGCGCAGGCTGTCCGGCATCACCCTCGAGTCCGGCTTCTGCGTGGCGAGCACAAGCATGATCCCAACGGCCGGCCCGACCTTCACCAGGTCGGTGAGCAGTTCCAGGATGGTCTTGCCGTGCTCGGTGTGTTCCAGGTAGCGCTGGACCTCGTCGATGCACACCAGCCGCAGCGGCATCCCCAGCCGCTTGCTGCGTGCAATGGCCGGGGTGAGCTTGCCTTCTGGGCACAGGTCGTTGGGCAGCTCGCGCAGCCGCTCGTAACGGTCGTTCATGTCCTCGACCAGTTCGCGCAGCACGTGTACCAGGTGCTCGACCACGGCCGCGCGGGCGCCGGAGCCGTAGCGGTGGGAGACCAGCTCGAACGGCTGCCAGTCCTTGCCGCCCTTGCCGTCGAAGATGAACAGCTGCACCCACGCATCCAGCGCGGCGGCGGCCGCCGGGAGCCGGGCGGCGAACGTCTTGCCCATCCGAGGAATGGCCCCGACCAACAGTGAGGACCAGACCATGACCAGTTGCACCGGTCGTTTGCGGGCGTCCTGGCCGAATCGGAAGCCCTTCCAGAAGTCCACCTGGTCGGCCTTGGCCAGCGCGGTGACGGGTGGCTTCTGAGCGAACACGTCCACGTCGGCCACCCACAGCGCGACCCGCCGCGCCGAGCCGGCTTCGCCGCGGATGCGGTCCAGGAAGACCTGGACCTCGTCGATGTCCAGTGCGGCGGCGAGGTCCAGGTGTTTCTTCAGCGCGTCCGCGGCCTTCTTGCCGTAGGGCAGGTCGACCAGCGCGAGCCAGCCGTCCCCGTCGCGGCAGATCGGTTGCGGGAAGGTGATCGGGTTGTCTTCCTTGCATAGACCGGCGGCGGTGAACGCGCGCATCACCACATCGGGAGTGAGCTTCCGGGCGCGCGGCACGACGATGGCCGGGTCCAGGAACGGCCGGTCGTCGCGGCGTCCGTGCCATCCCGCTAGAGCGACCAGCAGGACCAGGAACAGCCACGGAGAACGGGGCCAGACGACAGCGGCGATGGTCAGGACGGACGCGGTGCAGACGGTCAGGCTGGCCACCGTGCTGAGCCGAAGGCGGACCCGGTTGTTGCGCTGCCGCGACAGCGACATGTAGCCGGTGACGTCGCCGCGCTCGATCGCGTACAGCCGCAGCGGCCGGCCCTCGGCGTCGCTCACCCACCGCAACAGCGCGGCGATCGCGCGTCCAGTGCCGCGCGGTGTATACATCACGGTGCGCGCCAGATACTTCGGGATGCGGACCGTGTGGAAGGCGGCGGTGTGCCACGCGTAAGCGGCCAGCCAGCGTACGAACGCCTTACGCTGTCCGGAGTGGCGGACCCACACGGGCAGGATCGGGCGCCTGTTGAACGGGCGTGGCGGCAGATCAATGGTGCCGAGCGTGGTACCCGGGACGGTTGCCGGGGATGCCTCGGACCTCAGGTGCCGGTCTCCGACAGTGACCGGATATGGGTCGGACTCGATCAACTCAACGTCGTGGTTCTGGTTCATCGGTCCTCCTCTTCCTCGGTCGGGTCGGCATCGGGCTCGGGGTCTGGGAGCGGCTCGGTAGCGGGCAGATCGTTCGGCGGTAGTTCGTGCCGCGCGCCGAGTTCGTCGACCAGGTAGAACAGCGGGTCTGCTTCTCCGTCTCGGGCGGCGGCGATGGTGGCGCGGGCGGCGGCGAGCAGGTTCGCGTGTGTCATGCGGACGAGCGCCAGCAGGGATCGGATGCGGGACAGCTCGGCGAGCAGGACCGGAATGTCCGCTACGGCATGCCAGAGATCGACCGGGTGACGGGTGCGGCACGCCCGGTGAAAGTGGCTTCGTACGGCCTCCAGATTGACCAGGGGTTGGGGCGTCTGTCGGTTCGTCATTGCTGGGTGGCAACCTCCTTTGCGTCGGGGACATGGACCGTCAGTGCGTTCGCCGCGGCGGACGTGGCCGCGACTGTCATGCCGGACAGCGCCCACAGGTCGCGCTCGGTGGTACGTGTGCTCATGCGGGACTTCCTTTTAGAGGTTGATTCCGATGAGGGTGCAAATGGCGGCGGTAACGATCAGCCGTGTCGGGGTGGCGGTCGCCCACAGCACTGCCAGCGCGGTAAGCCGGATCGGGAGCATGGCGAACCGGAAGGCACCGCTGACGGCCTCGGACACCGGCATGAGCCGCGTGTAGTGCTCGGCCGACCGGAGCCCGATCCCGTCCAGCTCAAGGACGTGCGCGCGGGAGAATGGGCCGCTTCGCCCGTGGGTGACCTGGATCGTGTGCCGCTTCACCACTGCTCACCCCGGCGGTGACGGCGTACGCCGGCCTGGTGGCGGTACCAGCGGTCCCGGCGCCGGCACTTGCGGCATTGCGCCAGGCCGCACCGCCTGGCGGCACGGGCACCACACCGGCAAGCCCATTCCTGGGGGTCAATTGCATCGTTGATCATTTGATGGCTCCTCTCAAGGTTGATGGGACGATTGCGGGTAATCGGAATCACAACCTCACTCGGTCGCAGGTCGTCGGTCTGGTTCTCGCGGAATGGACCGTCTTCCGGCTTTATGACGATTACCAGAATGGCCAACCCGACGGCCGTGTCGACCACCTTGGACATCACTCTGCAATCGGTCTTCATTTCTGGAATTTTATTCTTGGCCATCGTCGTCCCTTCCGCCGTTGTTGCTCATGCATCAACTGTGCGGCCTGGATCACGTGGCGAGAAGTGTCCTAATAGGCCCCAAGCGCTGAACTTTCACCGAACCGGAAGCCCTGAACTTTCACCGAACTTCGACGGTTGTGGCATGTCCTTCAGACTGTCCACCTGGGAAGCTGACTCGTATGCAACTAAACGGTGTGCTCCCGACCATGGACCAGGTCAAGGCTCTCGCGCTGACCAACTACGGCCACTTCACTTCGATGCTGGCAGAGGACTGCCGCGTGCGCGGCTTGTCGCTCCACATGCAACGGTTGGCGCGGGACTGCCGCCTACTCTTTGACGTCGACCTGGACACCGACCGCGTGCGGTACTACATCCGGCACGGGTTGACGGATGCCGCTCCGCGCACTGTCGCGCGAGTGACGATCTACGATCCCACGCTTGACCTGGGCATAATCGGATCGGACGCCGTCCCGCACATCCTCGTGACGACACGACCGGCACCGTTGGGCACACCTGCTCCGCTGCGTCTGCAAGCTGCCTCGTACCGGCGGGAGATGCCTGCGGTAAAGCACATCGGCCTGTTTGGCGCGCTCCGCTGCCGGCGGACTGCCCAACGCGAAGGCTTCGATGACGCTCTGTTCCTCAACCCGGACGGGACGATCTCTGAAATCGCAACGTCGAATATCGGATTCGTGCGGGAGGGACAAACAATCTGGCCACGCTCGGAATGGCTAACCGGCATCACGATGACCCTGCTGCACCAGACCCTTGACGAGCCGATACACACAGAACCGGTCACCCTCTCGGACCTGCCGACCATGGAGTTCGTGTTCGCGACCAATGCGGCGACAGGCATCCGGCCGGTTGCTGCGGTGGACGACCAGTCGTGGCCTACTGACCACCCGGCGCTGAAGCAGTTGCGCGACCTGTACGCGGACAATCCTGCCGAACAGCTCTAACGGCACGCTAGCGATTGGTCAATGGTCTAGTGTTTCGGTTGTTACTACGCATCGGAATCCTGTGTCGTCGTCACACATGGACGCTGCGGCGTCGTTGAACAACGATGGCGTTGCCCGCAGGAACGGACTGGTCCAGGCACCACCCTTCAACTCGTGCCGGCTGGGTCTAGTCTCCGTGGAGCACCACTCCCAGATGTTGCCGCACAAGTCGAACACCCCATACGGGCTCACGCCACTCTGGTAGCAATTCACGGCAGTTGTGCTGCCAACGCCGTTCTCACGAACGTTGCACTTGGCCGGTGTGGGTTGGTCACCCCAGGGGTAGACGGTGCCCCTGGTGCACGTGCGGCCTTCTCCCATTGTTGCCCGCTCGGCAAGGATTTCCCCGCCCATTCGGCGTATGCGGTCGCATCGTTCCAGGTTACGAAGACCACGGGGTGGTCACTAAGGTGTTCAGGGGGTCGCTCGTCCGTCCAGTGTTGGGGCGGCGTATGACCAGTAGCGGCAATGAACCGTGCATACTCGGCATTGGTCACCGGGTAAACGTCGATATAGAACGTCGGCAACCATATGGGTTCATTTCCTGGCCCAGACAGGAAAACGCTCCCGTCAATCTTGGCCATCAATCGACCGTCCACCGGATGGCGAATGTGGCTCTCTCCGATGGGTTCCGTGACCGCACCATTGGACTCCGCAGTCACCAGCGAGCCCCCGGCGAGGAAGGAAAAGCGCGCTTGGGTATCGGGATCACATCGCGTCAACGATGTGTCGAGAGCTGCCTGATTGACCGGCCTGGGGCGGATATTCTCCCGACCTGCCTCCCATTTCGAAATCATCCGCTCACTAACGCCCAAATGTGCCGCAAACTCCCGGATGCTCATCCGCTTCGCCTCGCGGAGCGCCCGGACCTCAATTCCCGTCCAACGTTGAACTGTAGCCACTTCGCTGCTCTCTGTCGATTCAGGCTGTACCACCTACCGCTTCACATATGTGCCCCGGCCGCGCACGACGGTCACCACCCCGGCTTTGCTTAGTTCGGCCACGGCTGATCGGACAGTCGGCCGACTGACCGCATAGATATCCATCAGCTCGTGCTCTGCGGGCAGTCGACTGCCACGCGGCAGCTCCCCGGACTTGACCATGTCCGCGATGTCGTCCGCCACCTGCCGATACAGCAGGTCAGGCCCATCACGGTCGATCCGGTCAGCGCGGGAAGTCCAAGCCACGGCGCGGACAGTAGATGTCCTCC
>DASQVU010000385.1:0-6167 GCA_035640615.1 Pseudonocardiaceae bacterium | reverse complement strand
GGCCGGCACCGGGCGGCGTGCGCTGCACGTCGCTCAGGTGATGAAGCTGGCCCGCGAGCAGGGCAGCGGGGACGTCGGCAGCCGGCCCGAGCAGACCCCCGAGCAAGCCCTTGACGGCCAACGCCCACCCGCCAGCACGGCGCGCAAGGCGGCCCGCATCGGCCTGCCTGCAGCCGCGGCTCTCGGCGTGAGCGCCGCGCTGCTCACCCGCTGGCTCGTCCGGACCAGGCAGGTGATCGCCCTCGATAGCTAAGTGGCCGTTGCCGGGACGACGGTGTTAAAAGAACGGCATGGAATCCGAAGCCGAGCCTGCGGTTACCCCGCCCGCGGTGATGATGAGCCTGGTCACCGGTTACTGGATCAGCCAGGCCATTGGCGTCATCGCGCGGTTAGGAGTCGCTGACCAACTCGAGGCGTACCCCCGGGAGAGTGCGGAGCTCGCCCGCGCGGTCGGTACGGACCCTCAGGCGCTCTACCGGGTGCTGCGGCTGCTGGCCAGCCTCGGCGTCTTTGCAGAGCCCACGCCGGGGTCCTTCGCGCTGACCCCGCTCGGCGAGACGCTGCGCTCCGACTCGGCTAGCTCAGTGCGCAACTTCGCCATCACAGAGACCGCGCCCGGGCACTGGCTGCCATGGGGGCGGCTGCTCGAGAGCGTCCGGACCGGGCAGCCGATGGCGCGCCAGGCGCTCGGGATGGAGCTTTTCGAGTGGTACGCGCAAGATGCGGAGGAAGCGGGGTATTTCAACGCGGCGATGAGCAACCTGTCGTCCCTGGCCGCAAGCGAGCTGTTGCGGGTGTACGACTTCTCCTCGGTGCGGACGGTGGCAGACGTCGGGGGAGCGCATGGGGTCCTGCTGATGGCGATCCTGCGAGCCAATCCAGCCGCCCGTGGAATCCTGTTTGACCTGCCCCACGTGATCGCCACAGCCGGGGACGCCGTTGCGGCGGCGGGGCTACCGGACAGATGCCAGCTGGTTAGCGGCGACTTCTTCGAGGCGGTGCCCGAGGGTGCCGATCTGCACCTGCTCAAGCAGGTCGTGCACGACTGGAACGACGAGCGGGCAACGCGGTTATTGCGCAACTGCCACCGCGCGCTTGCTCCGGCAGGCAAGTTGCTGATGGTCGAGGCGGTCATCCCGCCGGATAATCGGCCGAGCCCGGCGCAGGCGATGGATCTCAACATGCTGGTCATGTTGGGCGGCCAGGAGCGCACCGAGGAGCAGTTCGAACGCCTCTTGCAGGCAGCGGATTTCCGGCTCGATCGAATAATTCCGACGTACTCGCCCTTCAACGTCATTGAGGCGACGCGGATCTGACTCCGGCAATGTCAGCCGACCGCACGCAAGCGCCGCGGGGAGCAGTCGCGTGGCGACTGGTCCGGTGAACGGCCGTGCTGAGTACCTTTGGTGGACGGCTGCCGGCGTGGGATCTGTTGCGAGTCGGCTAAGCGTTTGTGCAAAGAATTCAGGGTCTGGCGAAGTACCCGGGAAACGTGCATCTGCGAAATGCCGACCTGCTCGGCGATCTGGCTCTGGGTGAGTTCGTGGAAAAAGCGCAGCTCCAGGATCTTGCGTTCCCGGGACGGCAGCTCGGCCAGCAACGGGCGCAGGGCATGGCGATCATCGATCAGAGACATTCGAGGATCCAGTTCGCCGATGAACTTGTTGTGCATTGTCGTGGTATCCCCGCAGCTGAGCATTTCATCCAGCGAGGAGCTTCGATACGCCTCCGCGGCGTGCAGCGCCTCGATCACGTCTGGGATCGACACTGCTAGCCGGTCGGCGATCTCGCTGGGTCGGGGTGAGTGGCCCAACTGTTGGGACAGCTGCGGTATAGCGCTGCGGATAGCTAGGTTGAGGTCCTTGAGCCGGCGGGGCACCCGGGTCGACCACCCGTGGTCGCGAAAGTATCGACGGACCTCGCCGGTGACCGTGGGTACCGCGAACGCCAGGAAATGCGACCCCCGCGCGGGTTCGAAGCGGTCCACGGCATTGATCAGTCCCACGATGGCTATCTGCATCAGGTCCTCCACCGGCTCACCGCGGCCGGAAAAGCGGCGGGCGATGTGTTCGGCCACCGGAAGGTAGCCTTTGATCAGCCGCTCGCGCAGCCGCGGCCGCTCCGGGTCATCAGCCGCCAGCTGGGCATAGCGGCGTTGCAGCGGCACCAGGTGCGCATACTCGTCCTCTTCTTGGCTAATGGCGGACGCATCGACGGTGCTCAGGACCGCTGTGCCGGTCATCGACGGCAGCGCCGGTCGGCATGTCCGGAGCTCCTCTTTTACCGTGTTCACCCCTGCCTCCCCGACATGATCAGCCACTGATCAACCGCGGTTGTTGGGCTCGTGGCGGGCCTGTCGTCGCGGTGGCCCCCACCGCCTACCTCAGGTATACCGCAATTATTGCGTCTACGCATTTATTGCGTGCTAGCATCCACCTGTTGGCGTAGCAGGTTTCGGCGCCGGAAGGTGCCCCTGGGGGGCGAGCAGGCGATGGGCCAGGGCAACGAGGGTGGGTGGATGTCTCCCCCAGAAGCTGGCTGTGACGAGACTCGGCCCACCCCTGCAGAGATCGACGCGGTAATGGCCGCAACCCGGGTTCTGGTCGCCATCAGCGCCCAGTCAGTGGCGAAGGTCGAAGATCAAGTAGCGTTTCCGCAGCTTCGCCTGCTGGTGATGATCGGCGATCGGGGTCCGCAAAACCTCAACTCGGTCGCCCAGGCACTTGGCGTGCACCCCTCCAACGCCACCCGCGCCTGCGACAAGCTCGTCGAGGCCGGACTGTTGCGCCGAAGCGACGACCCTGCCGATCGCCGTAACCTGATTCTTCAGCTCACCGAGTCCGGTCGGCAGCTCATCCACACCATGGTCGAGCACCGGCGCACCGCCATTGCCAAGATCCTCGCCAAGATGCTCGCGCAGCATCGCAGCAGCCTGGTACCAGCACTGACGGCCTTCGCCGAGGCCGCTGGCGAAACCTCACCAAGCCAGGCATGGACCCTGGGCTGGCCCACCGGCGACTCCACGGACACCCGCGAGAACGGCAGGGAAGCCGGTCGGGATCCCGCAGCACGCCGTTGACGCGCAAACACGGCGCTTTCAGTGCGGTCGCTCGACCCGGGTCAGACGGGAGATCACAAGCTGGCTTTTTGGGCAGGCTGGCGTTGTTGCCGTTCTTGACGTTGCTGGCGGCGCACGACCGGGGAGGTGTCCAGCACCACAATGCCGATCACCAGTGCGAGGATGCCGGCGGCAGCGCCGGTCAGCCCGTACCACGTGGTCCGGATGTGCTCGCCGAACAGCCCGACGCCCAGCCCGATTGACACCATCGGCAACACCGCGTCCATCACCGGCATGCTCGCCGCCAGCGGGCCTGCCTGGTAGGCGTTCTGCACCAGGAACAACCCGGTGAAGCTGGCGACGATCAGCGCGTAGGGCTGCCAGGTGACGAACGTGTGCGCGATGTTGTGACGCAACTCGGCGATCGTGGTGGCGAATAGCGCAGACTGCAGCGCCATCACCGTTGCTCCACTGAGCGCGAACAGGCTGGCCCGGACCGGCCCGGAGATCATCTTTCCGATGATCACCCCGAGCGCGGCGATCACTCCCACCGTGATCAGCGCCCAGATCCAGGACGAGAACGGCTCGATCGGGTGGCCGCGGTGCGGATTCGCCGCGACGATGCCGACCACCAGCCCAGCGGTCACGGTGAGCAGCCCGGCCCACTCCCGCCAACCCAGCTTGTTTTTGTGCCGGCGTGCCGAAATGGGGATCGCGAACAGCAGTTCGGAGACCACCAGCGGCTGCACGAGCGATAGCGGGCCGGTGGCCAGCGCCACTGCCTGGAACACGTAGGACCCCACCGCGGTACCGATACCGGCCAACCACTTCTTGTTGCGGACCAGGTCGAGGATGAGCTGCAGGGAGAACTGCTTGTCCGCGGGCTCCTTGCTGGCGGCTCCCTGCTGCAACAGCCCGGTGACTGCCAGGCACATACCGGCCACCAGCGCGGCACCGGCGGAGATCAACGTATTGCCGATCGAGGACACCGCGATTAACCCTCTGGCGCCGGCCGCCAGGTCAACCCACGGGCGGCGGCCAGCGCGATTGCCCGGGCCCGCAACCGCTGCGCGTGCTCGTCGATGGCCCGCTCCCGTTCCCGGAGCGCCTGCGCGGATGCGGCGAACTCGCGGCGCTGGTCGGCAGGCAGCGCCTGCAACCGTTTCTCCTCGGCATCGCGGTGCCGGCGGATGTCCTCTTGCAGCCGGCCCAGCCGCTCGATGTCGCCGTCGATCCGGCGCAGCTCCCGGCGCAGCCACACGGTGCCGCCGCGGGTCCGGGCCCATCGCTGCGCCGCCCGGTCAGCCCGGCGCAGCTCCCGAGCCAGCTGCTGCTCGAGGTGCCAGGCCAGCCCGACGTCCTGCAGCCGGGCCAGCCGGTCAAGCTGGCCGGTGACCAGCGGTGACGTCGTCAGCACGCGGATACCGCCGATCATCACCAGCAGGCTTGCCGCGGTCGCGGCGACGGCCACCGTGCCCAGTGCCAGGGTTCCCCCGAGGACCAGCACTCCCAACGCGACTCCGACGACCAGCTCGGTGGTCACCACCGCCGGATAGGACGCCGGCAGCGGCGCGGCCTCGAACGCGCTTTGCACCAGCAACATGCCGGTCAGCGCGGTGATCGCGCACGCGTAGCCTTCCCAAGTCAGCAGCAGCTCGAAGATGCCCCGCTCGGAGAGTACGTGCACCGCGCGTTGGGTCAGGGACGCCTGCAGCCCGAACAGCACGCCGGAAGCGGTCCCGAGCAGCACCGCCTTGCGGGTCGGGTCCGCCCTCCTCGCGATGGCCGTCAGCAGCGCCACCACCACGAGGACACAACCACCGCCCAGCACCCAGTGCAGGTCCGGCGCCAGGCCAGCGCCCTTGTTCGGTCGGGCCGCGTAGATGAAACCGACCAGTCCCACGGTGATCGCCACCGAGCCCAGCAGGTCCCGCGCCGGCACTCGATGCTGGCCCCATGCCGCGGCCAGCACCAGGGCGAACAGCAGCCGCACCACGAACAGTGCCTCGACCAGCGCCAGGCTGCTGTTTCGGAGGGCGACGGCGAACAGTACGTTGCCCGCGGTGGAGCCGGCCACCCCGATCAGCCACTGCGGTCGGCGCACCAACCACACCAGCAGCCTCGGTGAGAGGTTGTGTTCTGGCGGCGCATGCGATGCCGAGCGCTGCTGGATCACCTCACCGATCGCCACGAACAGGGCCGCGAGCAGCGTCAGCGGGTAAACCAACAGCCTGCCCACCTCCCACCCCGGTCAATCGCTGCCATGACCTTCCCACGCCGGTCCGGGCCAAACCTCACCCGGGTCCGCCTAACCGCTGGCGGGGTGTTTTGGAAGGAAAGTCTGGGGCACTCCGGAGGCGTGGAGCCGGGTAACGGAGCGGGACGGATATTGATCGTCACCGCGGCGATGGGCGGCGGGCATCTCGAGGTGAGTCGGGAAGTGGCGCGGCGGTTGGACCCCCGCGGCTACCACGTCGAGATCGCGGACCTGACCGAGTTCATGCCGGCACCCGCTGGGCGCTGGCTGCGCGGGGTCTACCCGTGGCTGGTAAACCGGGCCCCCCGGCTCTATGACCTGGTTTACCGGCACTTCTTCCTGGCTCGGCAGGCTGCCGGCGGGCGGGTCGGGATTCCCGTTCACCTGGCGCTTCGGGGGCTGCGCCGCCACGTTGCCCAGTTCCAGCCCGACATGGCGGTATCGACCTACCATCTCGCCTCACTCGCGCTGGCCCGGTTGCGGGCCCAAGGCCAGCTCAGCTGCCCGGCGGTCACGTTCATCACCACGTTCTCAGTCCACGAGCTGTGGCTGCATCCCAGTACCGACGCGTACCTGTGCATCTCCGACGAGGCCGCCAAGCAGGTGCACCACCGGAGTGCGGAGGCTCGGGTGGAGGTATGCGGTCCAGTGGTCCGTGCCGGGTTCGGCGACCACCCGGCGGCGCGGCGCGCCACCGTGCGCCGGGAGCTGGGCATCGCCGGCAGCCAGCACGCGGCGTTGGTGGTCGGGGGGTCACTGGGCCTGGGAACCGTACGGGAGGCCGTGGCCGCTATCGCGCACTGGCCCGGCTGGGTACCCGTGGTGGTCTGCGGCCGCAACGAAGCGCTGCGT
>DASQVU010000384.1:0-3670 GCA_035640615.1 Pseudonocardiaceae bacterium | reverse complement strand
CCCAGATCAGACGGCTAGCGCAAGCTCGGCGAACGCAGTCACGAGCCGATGGTGAGGGTCTATGTCGGTGGCAAGTTCGTAGTGGCCGCGGCGAACGTTCTGGATAAAAGCGTGGCCGACGCTGATCACTCCTGCTGAGCGGAACTGTTTGAGACCGCGCATCGGCCGTAGCCGGGCCTTCAACCGCCCATGATCAGTTTCGACGGGATTGTTCGCATATCGCTCCACGACATGGCGCGCGGAGGGCACCAACTCATCGAGCACCCGCGGATAGGCAGGCGCGCGATCAGTGCTCACCTCGACTGGGTGTGGGCCCTGGGGGAGGGCACGGGTAAAGAATCGGCGCGTAGCTGCCAGATCCCGCTTCTGGGAAACCAGTACATCGATGACTTGGCCATACTGGTCGATCGCCCGATACAAATAGACCCAGCGCCCGGCGACCTTCACATATGTCTCATCGACACACCACCGATCACCCGGCGCGTGCCGACAGGGCCGGGCCGCATCAACCAGCAACAAGGTGAACCGCTGCACCCACCGGTAGACCGTGACATGATCGACCTCGACGCCCCGCTCGGCTAGCAGCTCTTCGACGTCGCGGTCCGACAACCCATACCGCAAGTACCAGCGCACAGCCACCGTGATCACCTCCGGCGGGAACCGGAAGCCAGCAAAGCTTGACCTCGGCGCTGGCAGCCGAGAGCGGCAACGACGCATCAACACAGCCTGCCCGAGCCTCCCATCGGCGGATGCAACTGTGAGGATCGGCGTGTACGGGTCCCAGGGCCTGGTCTGACTGTGAAGATCGCCGGCGTGCCATCCCAGGCCGCGGTCTGACCCGCGATGCAACTGGCTGACATGCCTTGGCACTGATCTGTCGGCCGTGGCTTGGGGCGGTGCTTGCTGCCGCCGGACCGGTTGGGCGTGTCCCGATAGGGGCCTTGCCGTCAACAGGGCACCGTCACAGTTCTGACCGCCCACGCCGGCCCGGCGACGGCCATCCGTTCCGTGGGATCAGGAGACAAATGACCATGCTCAGCATGCCCCAACCGGTGTCAGGCGACCAGGACGACAGCGCCGCCAACGAGGTAATACTCGGGGTGGATACCCACAACGACGTGCATGCCGCCGCGGTCATCACTGCGCAGGGTGTGCTGCTAGCCAACAGGAACTTCCCGGCCACCGGGGCGGGTTATCGGGCGTTGGTGGGCTGGGTGGATACGTTGGGGATACTGCGGCGGGCCGGGGTGGAGGGCACCGGGTCCTACGGTGCGGCGCTGGCCCGGCACCTGCGGGCGGCCGGGGTCGAGGTGATCGAGGTCAACGCACCCGACAAGGCCACCCGCCGCCGCCGGGGCAAGACCGACACCCTCGACGCCGAAGCCGCCGCCCGGGCAGTACTCAGCGGCCGCGCTAGCGGCAGCGCGAAGACCGGTGACGGGCCGGTGGAGATGCTGCGGATGTTCAAACTGGCTAAGGACTCTGCCATCAAGGCCCGCACCCAGACGATCAACCAACTCAAAGCCGTGCTCGTGGCGGCCGACCCGCACCTGCGCGAGGCGCTGTCGGGCCTGACCAACACGGTGCTCATTCGTCGTTGCGCGCAGCTAGAGTCCACCACCCCGCAGGATGTGACCAGCGCGGCGGTCTACACCCTGCGATTGCTGGCGGGGCGCATCCTGGAGCTCACCAAGGAAATCTGCGACCTTGTTCACCACATCACCGACACGATCACCGTGCACTGCCCGCGGTTGCTGACCCGCCGCGGCGTCGGTCCCGACAACGCCGCCGCCCTGCTCATCACCGCCGGGGACAACCCCGACCGACTGCACAGCGAGGCCTCCTTCGCCGCCTTGTGCGGGGTCAACCCGCTAGAAGCATCCTCCGGCAAAACCCACCGTCGCCGCCTCAACCGCGGCGGCGACCGCCAAGCCAACTCCGCGCTCTACCGCATCGCCCTATCCCGGCTGCGCTGGGACACCCGCACCCGCGACTACCTCACCCGCCGCACCACCGAAGGCAAAACCCGCCGCGAAGCCATCCGCTGCTTAAAGCGCTACCTCGCCCGAGAGATCTACCAGATCATCACCTCCCCACCCCAAGCCGAACCGTCAGCGGCTTGACATCCATAGGGGCATCAGTGCCACCGCAGGTCCCTGCCTGAGCTTGGCCAAATCAGGCCGATCCCGGAAAAGCGCAGCCTAGCCACCTCGCTTGGCGGTCCGAGGCGACCTCGCTGGTCGTGCAGTACCGCCATACGCTCTCTGAGCACACAGGCAATCGCCGGCTTTTACCTGCGCGCGATCATCGGACTCAGTGACCACACTACGTAGTTAATACGCTGGATGTGCTTAGTCAGCACTGCGCAGGTACGGACTTGCAGGAAACGAGTACCTAATGAGCAAGCAACTTCTTAATGCAACAGTGCCTGCGCGTCAAGGTTGCCTGACACGGTGTTCTGTTGGACGCTGAGAGCCCGTATCGTCGGCGGCGACTGCGGCATATTCCGGCGCATAACCCGTTATTTAGAAATACTGCTAATTCTAAGCAGGGAGCTCCGCGATCGATGGAGACAGTGCGGACACCAGCGAAAGGCGTGGTTATGACGATTACCGACATAGAGTCCGTTTCCGCACTCCGGGAAAGGTTGCACGACCAGCTCGTCTGTTTACAACTCCAGCATGATCAGCTGATCGCCGACGCCCAGCGTGCACAAAAAGCATGGGCGACGGCTGTGGTTAATGGTGAGGGGACCGCTTTTCTCGCCGAGCGGAGCCGACATCGTCGAATCGCCGCTGACGAGTGCGCCGCGGCGATCGCGGTTCTGAGTGGTCAACTCACCGAGGTCGATGAGCAGCTGGCAGAGCTTCACACGCACGCCGACTTGGACGCTCGGCTACAGGCACACGCCACTGCGGTGGAAACCTTCACCGAGCGCTTAACAGTTCTCACAGGGGTTCACGAGGTCGCCATCGATGGGCTACTTCAACTAGCCAGCGAGCTGCAGGAGCTGCAGCACCAGATCCATACAGTCCTCCGCGAAGCACAGGCTCTTAACGACCAAGCCGCCGCAATCCGTGCTCAGGCCGCCGAGTTGCAGCGCAGCGATCAGGTTGATGATGTTCCCGCTTGAGAGGCGCCTTGGTCGCCTGGCTGTCACACGCGGCGAGCCGCAGACGCGGATCTGGTGCAGCGGCTGCGAACGCCGGCCGAGAGGAGTTTCGGGCCTACTCCCACCAAATGGCGGATGACCGATCACGCCCACTTCGCCGACTTCAATCGACCATGATCGGATTCGATCCAGTTATTGGCGTATTGCTCGATATGGTGCCAAGGGTGCTGTTGCGTCGTTCAAAAGCAAGATCAGGCAGGCTCAGGCGATGCATCGTCGCTGTCGTCAAGTATCAACATCGAGGTCTAGCTTCGCGGGTTTTCGCTTCCTTCCCGATCAAGCCACGAGCACGTCGTAGACCCGACACAACGCGTCCCACAGATGACCCATCCGCGAGGCGACGATCTTCAATGCAGTGCCGGAGGCATCCACCGCGGCCAGGCCAGATCCAGCTCTGCCTGCCCCGCGGCGAGCCGCTGCCTCGCCGCAGCCTTCAGCGCCTCCAGCTCCGCCTCATCATGGGCAGACCCGAGATGCTCGATACCACGTGATCCACGC
>DASQVU010000383.1:0-10394 GCA_035640615.1 Pseudonocardiaceae bacterium | reverse complement strand
AACAACCTGGCACCAGCTGATCGATTCTGCGCGCCGGTGAACCGGATGGAGATACTGTCTGGCGTGCCGTCCGATTCAACCGGTTACCGGCCACTGCTGGCACCGCGCCTGCGGGGCCTCGCAGTGGCCGCCATCGCACTGGATCATCGTGGTCGCCGTTCTGGGGCTGCACTACGCCGATCAAAATGTGCCAGGACGCCTGGACCGCAGCCTTGATGCGTTGATCAGGTACCAGCTGCGCGGGTACCAGCCGGCCACCCGTGTGCTGGTCACCCTCGGGAACCCGGCCCAGATTGCCATCCTCATCGCCATCGTGGCCGGTGGTGCGGCACTGGTCCGGAGTGCTCCTCGCCATCGTGGGAACGATTGCCGCAGCTGCTATCACCGAGGTGATCTCAAGCCGCTTATCGGGCGGTTGCGATTTGGCGCCTTGCCGTTCCCCAGCGGGCACACCACCGCCGTGGCCACAGTGGCCACCGCGCCGCGATTCTCCTCGGAGCGCCGGGTGGCCCCGCAGTGCCGCGCTACGCCTGCTAGGTGGCGTGTGCTCGTCGCGATCCCGGTCGGCGTCGGGCTTTCGCTCGTCGCCCAGCACGTTCATTACCTCACCGATACTGTCGCCGGCTACTGCGTGGCCGTCGCGACAGTGCTGGCGGTGGCGTTAGGCCTTGATTACTGGTGCGCTGCCCGCCGCCGTTGGGGACGGCGGCCTGGCCGGATAGTAGGCGAACACGGCCGTTAGGCCGCCGTCAGTCTTTGGCGAAGTGGGAGCACCCAGGCGTGGGGGCCAAGATGTCCAACTCCGCGTTACAGTTAACGCACGAGATCGACACTGTGTGCAATGAATATTGCCATGCATAATGCGTGACATAAAGTCCGCTCATTGGGTGACCGCGCGCCCGCAGCGAGACCACGCCCGCCGGCACCGCCCGTCCCCACTGGCTTGAGGGAGGCGGCCATGCGCCCGACCGTGCGGAGCCGGCGACTCGGCGCACGGCTGAGCCGTTACCGCAATGAGCGCGGCCTGTCCGGCACCGCACTGGCCGCCGAGATCGGCGTGGGCCAGCCACAACTGTCCCGGATGGAGACCGGGCGGACGAAAATCACCGCTGCCACCCTGGCCCGGTTGGTTGAGGTGCTGGATATCTCCGAGGACGATGCCTGCACGCTCGACGAACTGCGCCGAGGCTGCGCCGAACCGGGTTGGTGGCAGGACTACGGCGACATCCTCAGCGAGCCGTTGGAGATGCTCATCGAGCTTGAGGTCGAGGCGTCGTGGATTCGTAGCTACGAAGGTCACGTGATTCCCGGCTTGTTGCAGACCCGCGACTACGCCGAGCGGATCATGACTGCCGGCTCGATGCACATCCGGGTGGCTGACATCGATCGCTACCTCGAGCTGCGGATGCGCCGCCAGAAGCGGCTCACCGACGGGATGCGCTTCACCGCCATCCTGTCGGAGGCGGCGATCCGCCAGCAGGTTGGCGGGCCAGAGGTGCTGCGCGACCAGCTGCGCCACATCACCAGGGTCACCCGCGAGTGTGACGTGACCGTCCAGGTGGTGCCCTTTACCGCCGACGCGCACGCCGCACTGGGCGCTTCCTTCGTCATCATCCAGTGGCCCGACGAGTACGATGCCGAGGCCGTCTACGTCGACGGGGAGACCAGCTTCACCGTCTACGAGCGCGACGGCATCGTCCGCCAGTATGTGCACGCCTTCGCTTCCGTCCAGGCTCAGGCACTCCCGCCGAGGGAGTCCCTCGACATGATCGGCACTGTGATAAAGGAGTTGTGACCATGACCAACAAGGGCGTCGCGCCGCGGGCGGCTCTGGCCGGCGCGACCTACCGGAAGTCTTCCCGCAGTACCGCCGCCGGCAACTGCGTGGAGGTCGCGCATCTTCCCAGCGGGCACCGCGCCGTCCGGGACAGCAAGGACACCGCCGGTCCGATCCTGACGTTCGGCCTATCCGAGTGGGCCGCATTCACCGCGGCCATCCGCGCCGGCGACTTCGGCTGACCCGCCGCCCTAGCACCCCGGTCGCCGCCCAGTACTTGATCCGCCTGCACCAGCGACCGGGTTGCCAGGCGGGTCCAGAAGGTGCACAAGCATCCATAAGTCCCCTCAGACCCGCGCTGCGAGCGTGAGCAGCACGGTGGCGAGGTCGTGGGCGGCATGCGGGCGGCCCAGCTGCGCCGCCCGGGCGGCCATGTCCACTCGCAACCCAGCATCGGTCAGCAGCCCGTCGAGAGCCTCGGTGAGATCCGTGGGGGTGGGTGCCTTGCTGAGCAGGGCCCGTGCTGCACCGGCTTGCTGCAGGTAACGGGCGTTGTGTTGCTGCTCGTCACCCCCAGTGGGGACCAGCGGGATCAGCACCGATGGCTTGCCCAATGCGGTCAGCTCGGCCAGCGTGCCGGCACCGGAGCGCGACACCACCACGTCGGCGAGCGCTTGCACGTCGGGCAGCTCCGCGCCGACGAACTCGATGATCCGGTAACGTCCGGCCAGCTCGGCGGGCAGCTGCTCGGCACGGCGCTGCAGCTGCGCCAGCGAGCTGGCGCCGCACTGGTGCACTACGTTGGCCCGCTGCAACAGCCAGTCGAGCACCGCCTCGACAAGACGGTTGATCTGCACGCTGCCCTGGGCGCCACCCGTGACGTAGACGGTGGGCAGGCTGGCGTCCCAGCCGGTCCAGCCCAGCGCCTTGACCCCGCGGTCGGCATCGCCGTCCAGCAGCTCCACCCGGATCGGGTTGCCGGTGACCACAGCTCGCGGTCGTATCGCGGGTGGCAGGAGTTCGATGGAGGTGGGCGAGGACAGCGCGATCCTGGTCGCGCGACGCAGCAGGATCCGGTTCGCCAGGCCGAGCCTGGTGGTCTGCTCGTGGACCAGCAGCGGCGCATCGACGCTCGCGGCAGCCCACCCGACCGGAACTGCCACATACCCGCCGGTGGACAGCACCACGTCGGGCCTGAACGCGCGCACCACCCGGCGCGCCTCGACCAACCCTCGGGTCAGCCGGCCCGCGTCCCGCAGGTTCTCGCCGGAGATCATCCGTAGCGGGTTGCTGGAACGGCGCAGCTTGCCGGTGGACACCGCCTGGAAGGGCAACTGTTCCTGCTCGGCGACGCGGGCCTCCAGCCCACCGGCCGAGCCGACGTAGAGCACGTCGAGCCCGACCCCGGCATCGTGCAGCAGTTCCCGGGCGGCCCGGATTGTGGTGATCGCCGGGTAGGTGTGCCCCCCGGTGCCGCCACCGGTGGCGATCAGGCGCAGTGGGCGGTTGCGGGCAGCCAGCCGCTGCAGGCTTTCATCCAGCGTCATCGTGAGATCGTGGCTCCCAGTTCTCCTTGCAACGGTGGGGCCAACGTACCGGGGGTCAGAACGGGCTGTTGAAGCCCGGCCGCGAAGAAGCGTCGACCTCCACGGCGGGGACGTCGCCGGTGATGGTGTTGTCTTCGACGGTACAGCCGGTGGACGCCGCCGAAACCAGGACACCGCGCTTGAGGTGTGGACCGGAGAAGGCGTTCTTGCGTACCTCGACGTCTGGCCAGCGGCGCAGGTACACACTTTGATCACCATCGGTGGCGCAGGTATTGCCGATGAAGGTGATCGATCGGGCACCCAGCGGCGCGTCGTTGTTGCCGCGCTCGTCACCCGTGGCGATCAGGCAGTTCTCCGCGACGTGCTGGCAGGCATTGCCGACGATCTCGACGTCGAAGGTGGCCGGGTGGCCGGTGTCGAAGGTCTGGAAGCAGTCGGGGTGGGCCGCACCGCTGGCCGGGATGTTCTGGATCACGTTGCTCAGGATGCGGTGACCGTTGCCGAAAAAGCGTACGCCGTCCGCGTCACCATCATCGGCCGGCACGGTAAGGCTCACCAGGTTCTCGCGCACGGTGATCCGCTGCCCGCTGATGGAGATCCCGGTCGTGCTGGCATGCGTGATGGTGTTGGACTCGATCGTGGAATCGGTGCACGAGGCGCAGATGATCCCACCGTGGCCGGTGTTTCGAACGGTGTTTTTCTGGGCCACGATCCCGGTGCCTTCCAGCAGGAACTCGCCACCGCCGACGATCGTGAAACCCTGGACCACGATGTGGTTGGCGAGGATATGGAGCTGGTGCACGACCGTCTGCCCGTCCGAGACAAGAGTGATCGGCGCCTCGGCCGTACCGGAGCGGGCCATCGTCAGATCGACGTCGGAGAGGTTCACCCCGGCGAAGCACAGCATGTCTCCCGGGGCGGCGGCAGTGATCGCGGAGCGAGCTTGCTCCAGATTGGCGATCGTGTAACTGCACGGCGGCCCCGCGGACGCCACGCCAGCGGTGATCACGCCTGCACCAACCAGCGCGGCGGCACCGATCGAGAGCGTGCGGCCAACCGTACTCATCGCCCCTCAGAGTAACTTTCAGTAATCCCATTAACCCTCTGTACCCACATTCGACACCCCGATATGTCTCCATGTCGGGTTCGGGCCCGCTCACAACCCCGATATGTCTCCATGTCGGGGAGGGGAAGGGGCAGACTGAGCGGGTGGGGTGCGCGGGGGTTGATGTCGGGGGGACGTTCACTGATGTGGTGGCGCATGCGGCGGGCAAAAGACCGCGGGCGGTGAAGGTGCCGACCACGCCGGACAACCAGGCTGTCGGCGTGCAGCGTGGCGTCGAGCAGGCACTGCCCGACGCGAAGCTGCGGTTGCTGCCGCACGGCACCACCACGGCCACCAACGCGGTGCTGGAACGCAAGGTTGCCCGCACGGTCCTGGTGATCACCGACGGGTTCGCCGACGTGCTGCAGATCGCCCGGCAGGACCGTCCCGCACTCTACGACCTCAGCGTCACCCGTCCCGACCCGCTCGTGCCCCACGACCGGGTGGTCACCGTGGTCGAGCGGACCGGCCCGGGCGGCGAGGCGGTGATCGAGCTGACCGATGAGGAGATCGACCGGGTGGTGCGCCAGGTCCAGCGGCTGGAGCCCGAGTCGGTGGCGGTGAGCTTGCTGTTCAGCTACGCCGGCGACGCCCACGAGCGGCGGCTGTGCAACGCGCTGGCGCGCACGCTGGACGTGCCGATCACCCGATCCAGCGCGCTGCTGCCGGAGTTCCGGGAGTTCGAGCGGGCCTCGACCTGCGTGCTCAACGCCGCCGTCGAGCCCGTGATGCGCCGCTACCTGTCCAACCTTCGCACCCGGCTGCCCGACCCGACGATCACCGTGATGACCTCGGGGGGCGGCACCGCCGGCATCGACTTCGCCGCCGCCGCCCCGGTGCACACGTTGCTGTCCGGACCCGCCGCGGGCGTGGTCGCGGCAGGTGCCGTAGCGCAGTCCGCCGGTTTCGACGATGCGATCGCCTTCGACATGGGCGGCACGTCCACCGACGTGTGCCTGATCCGCCATGGCCAACCAGAGGTGTCCACCTCAGCCCAGATCGCCGGGCTGCCGTTCCGCACCCCGGCGGTCGGGATCCATACCGTGGGCGCCGGCGGTGGGTCGATCGCCTGGGTCGATATCGGCGGTGCGCTGCGCGTTGGCCCGGCGTCGGCGGGTGCAGACCCGGTTCCCGCCTGCTACGGGCTCGGCGGCACCGAGCCCACAGTGACCGACGCGCACTGCGTGCTGGGCCATCTCGACCCGGATCGGGAGCTGGGTGAGGGGCTGCGCCTGGATCTCGACGCTGCCGCTAGGGCGGTCGGTGCGCTGCCGGAGACCGCCGGCGGGGCCACGGGCATCCTCGCGGTGGTGCGGGCCACGATGGCCCGAGCGCTGCGCAAGGTCAGCACTGAGCGCGGCGTCGACCCGGCGCAACTCGCCCTGGTCGCCTACGGCGGTGCCGGCCCCCTGCACGCCACCGCGCTGGCCCGCGACCTGGGCTGCCGCGCTGTGGTGGTGCCGCCCGCGCCGGGAGTGCTCAGCGCGCTGGGGCTGCTGCTCGCGCCGGCCCGATACGAGGCGTCCCGGACGGTGATGGCCCCAGCCGGCGACGACCTCACCAGCGCGTGGCAGGCGCTGGAAGCGCAGGCCCGCGAGGAGCTGGAACGCCAGGGGGTGAGCGGCGATATCACGCTGACCCGGCTCGCCGATGCGCGCTACACCGGGCAGTCCCATGAGCTGCGGATCACCGTTGAGGCCGGCGCGGACCTCGCGCAGCTGCTGCACCACGCGCACCGGGAGGCCTACGGGTATGCGCTGCCCGGCGAACCCGTCACGATCGTCACCCTGCGGGTGGTGGCGAAGGGCGAACCCATCCTGTCCGAGCCGCCGCGCGAGTGGGATCAGGGCGAGCCGGCCGCGGAGCGACGCCGGGAGCTGGGTGATCTCGGCGTGGCACGGGTGGTCTCCCGGGCAGGGCTCGCGTCCGGGGATAAGGTCACCGGCCCAGCGCTGATCGAGCAACCGGACACCACCACCTTGCTGGGTGACGGCGAGGTGGCCGTACTGGACGACACCGGGAACCTGGTGGTGCGCCTCGATGGCTGACATGACCGCTGTTGAGCTGGAAGTGTTCCGGCACGCGCTGGCCGGGGTAGCCGAGGAGATGGGGGTGGCGCTGCGGCGCGCGGCGTACTCCCCGAACATCAAGGAACGGGCCGACTGCTCGGCTGCGGTGTTCGACCGTGACGGGGAGATGGTCGCCCAGGCCGAGCACATCCCGGTCCACCTGGGGGCCATGCCGGCCAGCGTGCGCGCGGTGCTGGACACCTACGGTGAGCTGCAGGCCGGCCAGCAGGTCTGCGTGAACGATCCCTACCTGGGCGGAACGCATCTGCCGGATCTGACCATCGTTGCCGCAGTTGGTTCCCCCGATGGTCTGCTCGGTTACGTAGCCAACCGCGCGCACCACGCCGACGTCGGTGGTGCGGCACCGGGCTCGATGCCGGCCAGTGCGACCGAGATCGCCATGGAGGGGATCCGGATCCCGCCGATCCTCATCGCCGACGCTGATGGAGAGCGGGAGGACGTACTGCGGCTGATCGCCGCGAACTCTCGGACCCCTAGCGAACGCCGGGGTGACCTGCGGGCGCAGTTCGCGGCCAACCACGTCGGAGCCAAGAGGCTGCGCGAGCTGGCCAGCCGGATGAGCCCGCAGCGGCTGTGGCAGGCCATGGCGGCCGTCTGCGACTATTCCGACCGGCGGGTCCGGGCTGCGGTGGCGCAGATCCCCGATGGCTGTTACCGCTACGCCGATGTCCTGGAGGTCGGTGACGGCCTCACGATCCGCGCCGCGGTGACCGTTGCCGGCGACGAGGTGACGATCGACTTCGCTGGTACCGACCCGCAGGTCCCGGTGAACTGCAATGCGGTGTTCGCGGTGACGCTGTCCTCGGCGATGTTCGTCTTCCGGATGCTGACCGACCCCGCGGCACCGCCCAACGCCGGCTGCTACCGATCGCTGCACGTGCGTGCGCCGGAACGTTCGGTGGTGCACGCGAGGTTCCCCGCGCCAACCGCCGCCGGCAACGTCGAGACCAGCCAGCGGATCGTTGACGTGCTGCTCGGCGCGTTCGCCCAGGCGATCCCCGATCGGGTACCGGCGGCCAGCCAGGGCACCATGAACAACCTGCTCATCGGCACCGGCACCATTAGTTCCGACGTTGACTGCCAGGCGTTCAGCTACTACGAGACGCTTGGCGGCGGTGAGGGCGGCACTCCCAATCGTCCTGGGATGTCCGGGGTCCACACTGGGATGACCAATACCCAGAACACTCCCGCTGAGGCGATGGAACTGGACTACCCGTTACGGGTGTGGCGTTACGAGCTGCGCTCCTCGTCGGGCGGCGCCGGCGCACATCCCGGCGGTGACGGCCTGATTAGAGAGGTCGAGGTGCTGACCGACTGCACGCTGACCATCCAGTCCGAGCGCCGGGAAAATCCGCCGTGGGGGCTCTCCGGCGGGCGGCCCGGCGCGGTGGGGCACAACATCCTGTGCCGGGCTGACGGAACAGAAGAGCAACTGCCCGGCAAGGGCACCTGGCAGGTCACCCGCGGCGACCGGATCCGCATCGAGACCCCTGGCGGCGGCGGCTGGGGTCAGCCGGCCACCTGAGGACAGTCTCAACCCAGCCACCACACCAGCCCGAGCGCGGCCAGCACTGTCAGAAGGGCCAGCAGCACCAGCACGCGGCACAGCATTCCCGCCGGATCAGACTCTCCTGGGCGCACACCGAGGCCCGGATGGTGAGGCAAACGCAGATCAGTAGTGCTCATGAGGTCAACGGTAGCGACGGTGGGGTTACCAATCCGGCTACGGTAAGTTAGTAGAAGGCAAAATCGTCGCAGCTGGTGTGTGGCAGTAGGCTGTGCGGGTTGGCAGGCACCCGGTCGATGAGTCAAGATCGGAGCATGGTGCTCGATGCACTGCGGGCACTTCCGCCGACCCCGATGCTGATTCTGGCCTTTGTCTGCCCGGCGCTGGAGGCCTCCACGATGCTCGGCGTGGTCTTCCCGGGCGAGATTGCGATCCTGGTAGCAGGAGCCGCCGCGCAAATCGGCACCCTGCCGCTGTGGGCAGTGATTCCCACTGGCGTGGCGGGCGCGATCATCGGCGATGCGATCGGGTTCGGCGTTGGGCGACGCTACGGCGCCTGGTTGCTCAACCGGCTACCGGAGCGGCTGGTCAAGCCCGAGGCGGTGCAGGCGACGAATGCCTTGATACGCCGGCGAGGACCGATCGTCGTGCTGATCGGCCGGACGACGGCGTTGTTACGAGCGTTGGTCCCTGGCTTGGCGGGCATGAGCGGATTGAGCTGGCAGCGATTTTTGCCCTACAACATCATCGGTGGGGTGATCTGGGCGACGGTGGTGGCTGCCCTCGGCTACCTGGCCGGCGCAAGCCTGGCCGTGGTGCAGGACCAGCTGGGCATGGCCAGCAACATCATCCTCGGTGTCCTGGGGACGATAGGGCTAGTGCTGTGGCTACGCTCGCACTTCCGGCGCCGCCAGGTGCGGCTGTAAGCACAGTTTCCCGCCCTGCCTCGCAGTGTGGATGCAGACTGTGTCAATTGGGAACCAATCCGGCCCCCTAAGACAGCAGTCTGCATCCAGGCTGCGGTCGGTGCCCTAGGATCCTGCGGCGGAGGCGTATGGGCGCCTGGTGGCCCCCGCGGTCTTCAAAACCGACGTGGTCGAGCAACTCGATCAGGCGGGTTCGATTCCCGTCCGCCTCCGCCACCTCCAGCTGGCGGCTCGTTCGCTCGTCGCGATGAGACTGAAAGGCAGGCCTGAGATGTCCCGAGTCTGCGTCAGTCTCATCCAATCCGATTACGGCCTCAAACTGCACGGTAACTTTGAGGCTGTCATCGCCCAGGGCACCGAACTGTGGCACTGGTTCCGGGATAACTCGCGCAACGACTTCGGGCCCTGGGTGCGCGGACCCCGCATCACCGGTGACTCCGACCGTGTCGCCGCACCCGGCTGCCTCATCCAATCCGATTACCGCACGGGACTCCACGGTAACTTCGAAGTCGTCGTCCCGCTCCAACTCGGCAACGGCACCACTGAACTTCGGCATTTCTACCGGGACAACAACAACCCCCAGTTACCCTGGGTCCGCGGCGCCCGAGTAACCGGCGACCACGACGACGTCGCCGGCGCCGCCTGCCTCATCCAATCCAATTTCGGTTCGGGGTTACACCGTAATTTCGAAGTCGTGGTCCCGTTAAGACTCGGCAACGGCACCATCGAACTCCGGCACTTCTGGCGCGACAACAACAACCCCCAGCAACCCTGGGTCCGCGGGGCCCGAGTAACCGGCGACCAGGATAACGTCGCCGGCGTCGCCTGCCTCATCCAATCCGACTTGGGCACCGGATCGCACGGTAACTTCGAAGTCGTCGTCCCGCTGCTACTCAACAATGGCGCCATTGAGCTTCGCCATTTCTATCACGATAACAGCAACGTCCGCCTGCCGTGGACCAAGGCCCAGTTCATCACCCAATCCTGCGCGGGATCCGGGAGCATGATCCAATCTCGCTTCGGCACGGCCGGCCACGGCAACTTCGAGGTGATCGCCGACGAGCACCGCGACGCAGTCGTGCACTACTGGCATCCGAATTCGCGGCTCACGGAGTGGTGGATTCGCACTGATTGCTTCAACATGCTGGTGCCGTATCCGCTGCTCGAGCACCGCGCCCAAAAGACCGCCCAGCTGACCGGGGAATTCGATCGCGAAGGATGGAACGGCACCGGAACACCGAATTTCGCGCTCAACCGGACGGAGAGCAGGTTCGGCATCATCGGCACCGATCTGGGCAGCTCCTTCACCCACCAGGGACGCCTCTACTTCTTGTTTGGCGACACCTGGCGAGTCGGTCATGGCACACCGAATGATGACCTCGACTCTATTGCATTCTCCACGGACACCACGGCTGACAATGGTGTTACATTAACGTTTCTGC
>DASQVU010000382.1:0-13403 GCA_035640615.1 Pseudonocardiaceae bacterium | reverse complement strand
GTCGGCATGCACTTTTTCAACCCGGCGCCGGTGCTCAAGCTGGTCGAAGTGGTGCGCACGGTGGTGACCGATTCCGGCGTCATCACCGCCGTGACGGATCTGGCGACCACCCTGGGCAAGACGCCCGTGGTGGTGGGGGACCGGGCCGGGTTCATCGCCAACGGGCTGCTGTTCGGCTACCTCAACCATGCAGCGAGCATGTTCGAGTCGTGCTACGCCTCCCGGGAGGATCTCGACGCCGCGATGCGCTACGGCGCCGGGTATCCCATGGGACCGCTGGCGCTGCTGGATCTGATCGGCCTGGACACCGCCTACGAGATTCTCGAGGCGCTGTACCGGCAGTCTCGGGATCGCCGGCACGCCCCGGTGCCGCTGCTCAAGCAGATGATCACCGCGGGCTTGCTCGGCCGGAAGTCGGGTCGCGGCTTCTACACCTATGCGGAGCAGGACTCCTCCACCGTGGTTCCGGATGCGGCCACCCCTCCTGAGGAGGAAATCGGCGCCGAGGCGCGCCAGATCGGCGCGGTCGGCGTGGTCGGCACCGGCACGATGGCCACCGGCATCGTCGAGGTCATCGCCAAGGGTGGCCATGACGTGATTATCCGTGGGCGCAGCTCAAGCCGGACGGAGGCGGCGGTTTCGGCGGTCACCCGCTCGATGGACAAGGCTGTCCACCGCGGCAAGCTGTCCGAACCTGATCGCGACGCCGCTCTGGGGCGGATCACGACCACCACCTCGCTTGATGACTTCGGGCAGGTGGACCTGGTGGTGGAGGCTGTCGCCGAGGATCTGGAAGTCAAGCGCGGGATCTTCGCCACGCTGGACGAGGTGTGCAAGCCGGGTGCGATCCTGGCCACAACGACCTCATCACTGCCCGTGGTCGAGTGTGCCGCCGCCACCTCCCGCCCTGGCGATGTGGTCGGGATGCACTTCTTCAACCCCGCGCCGGTGATGAAGCTGGTCGAAGTGGTGACCACCATCAGCACCAAGCCCGAGGTGGCAGCCACTGCCCGCGAGCTTGCCCGCTCACTGGGCAAGGTGCCGGTGACCTGCGGCGACCGCGCCGGCTTCATCGTCAACGCGCTGCTGTTCCCCTACCTCAACGACGCGGTGCGGATGCTGGAGGCGCACTATGCCTCGGTGGACGACATCGACACCGCGATGAAGGTCGGTGCTGCGCTGCCGATGGGTCCCTTCGCACTGCTGGACGTGGTTGGGCTGGATGTCTCCCTGGCCATCCTGCGCAGCCTCTACCAGGAATTCCGCGAGCCCGGCTTTGCTCCCACACCGCTACTGGAGCAGCTGGTCACCGCCGGTCGCTTGGGCCGCAAAACCGGCAAGGGCTTCCGCGATTACTCGTGAAGGCGCCGGGCACCATGCCCGTCACCAGTGAGCTGATCTTGGCCTGCTCGGATCGGTGAGCTGGCGAACAGCGCGGACAGCGCGGCACGGTCGGGGAGTCCGAGCTTGACACACGCGTGGTAGATGTGACCTTCCACGGTGCGGATCGAGACACCCAGCCGTTTCGCGATCTCCCGGTTGGACAGTTGTGACGCGGCCAGCGCGGCGACCTCGCGCTGCCGGTCGCTGATCGGCAGGGGCTGGGCGGCGGCGAGCAGTGCGGGGGTCCGCGCGCCCTCGCAGGCCGAGGCGAGCTCACCTGCCGGGCGCGCTGCGGCAGCGGCTGCCGGTATGTCTCGCTGCTGGCGGTACAAGGTCGTCGCCTGGGCGGCGGCCTCCGCAGCCGGCAACATCAGGCCTGCGGCCGCAAGCTGCGCGGTTGCGGCCAGCAGCGCGGCGGGGTTCTTGGTCGCCAGCGCTGCTGCATGCGCGGCGGCTGCCGGCGCCCGTGGCCCATCGACCTGCCTCGCCAGCTCGGCCAGCCGAGCCGCCTGGGCGCGGTCGCCGAAGCTCACCGCGCGTGGCGGGCCAGCACCTCGATGGCGAGTTGCCCAGACCGCGCGGCCAGCGTCGCAGCCTGCCGGGCGTGCCTGACGGCGGTCGTGGCCGACCCCTCGGCGGCCGCTAGCCACGCCCGGACCAGCGTGAACTGGGGCTCGATCACCACCACTCCAGGGTGCCGCCACATCTCGGCCCGCATCAGTGCCTCGCGGGCACCGACCGCATCGCCGGCCATCCCCTGCGCCTGGGCGAGCTGGAGCTCAAGCAAGGCGGTCCATCCGCCGCCATGCCCGGGGCTATTCGGCCGGAAGTCGCGTAGCTGCGTGACCGCGGTGGCGACACGTCCTGTGATGAGGGCGGTCCAACCCTCGAACACCGGCTGGAATACGGTGATGAACTTCCCGGCCACTGTGGATACCAGCCGATCCATCGCCGCGCGCACCAGCTCCGGCTGGCCGGCCAACCCCGCCCCGAAGACCTGCCACCAGGCAATGTTGAGCGCAATCGGCGGGGTCTCGGGGGCACTGCGTGCCGCCGCGATGGCTCGCGCGGCCAGCTCCGGCACCTGATCACCCCAGCCGGTGAGACCCGAGACGACCACCAATGCCCATGCCGCGTAGGTCTTGGTCTGCGTCGATGACTGGGGTGCATCGAGTACCCGCCGGGCCGCAGGCGCCGCCTCGTCGAGCTTGCCGGCGGTTTGCGGTGAACAGCGCTTGGACACCCAACGTTTCCACATCTGTTCCGGAGCGGTGTTGCACCCCGCCGAGTACGGCATACGCGTCGTCGACCCGGGCCAGCAGGAAGTACAGGTTGACAGCCCGGGCCTGGGCGACCCGCAGCCGCCGCGCGTCGGTGTCGGCCATCGCGGCGGCGGTGGCGAATTCCCGCTCAGCCTCATCCCCGCGGAACAGCCAGCACAGCTGGAACGCGAGCACCAGCTGCGCCTCGAACCCGGCTCCGCTATCGCGGGCAACCCGTACCAACCGCTCGGCGAGCAGGCTGTCGGTCAGCAGCGTGGCTCGATAGGCCGCGGCGAGCAACAGCGCCGGGTCGGGTGGCAGGTCACTGTCCACTGCGAGCACCGCATGCCGCAGGACGTCCGGATGATCGTCGGCGCCGGTCAGCGCTTTGACAAGCTGGCCCCGCAACCGCCGGGCCCGCACCGGGTTCATTCGAGCCCGCACCGCTTCCCCGTACAGCGGGTGCGCCAGCCGGGCCTCCCACCGCCCGCCAAGCCGCTGTACCGTCACCAGGCTCCGGTCGGCGCCGTCCTCGATCGCAGCTGCGCCGGTCAGTGTCACGCTCGACGGCGGGGATCGCGGGTGCTGATCGAGGACGGTGCCGCCCGCGCTGGTAAACCGATGCTGTCGTCCAGACTGCAGGCGGTCCTGATGCAGCCAAGCATACGTTCGAAGCAGGTGTAGGCGGATCGGCTTATTTGGCGTCGGGGAATGGAAACAGCTGAGCTTAGATAGGGTCGGGCGGTCACGTCCGCTTCGTGGTTGTCACTGGAGAAAGCCGGTTACGGAATGGCGCCCCGCCGTCACTGGTAGCTGGCACGTCGCTGTGCTGGCGGTGCGACAGCAGCGCTGGAGAGCGCCCGCGAAGTTAAATGTCCGGACGGGGTGGGCAGTCCGCCTCAAACTCCTCCGTGAACGCGGTGAGTTGAGCTTGATCCTCCGCCAATTTCTGCTCCGCCTGTTCAAGGCGGGAGGTCAACATCTTGATCTGCGCCGGATCCGGTTTGGTACGGTGCTGACGCGCGTCGAGTAGTTGCCGTAGAGCAGCTACTTTCCTTTGATCTTCGGGGATATCCCGTCTGAGTTGGAGGATTGCCGATGCGAACAGGGCGCAAGCTTTCTGAGATGCCATGTCGACTCCGTTGAAATATGTGATGTTGTGAACCTTGATGAACCGTTTCGCTGGTGCGTCGACAGTTGTCCTACGGACAGAGGGCCCTGCCTGACAGATCCAGTGGCGGGGCCAGCACACCCACCCCTCGTCGAGGTGGACACCACCCAACACGCTGCACCCGGTGCCGCGTTCCACTCGGAATTCAATCTCCGTTAGCGATCAACCGCTCGTGGCGACAAAGCTGGTCTGCGCAAGGTCGACACGAAAACGCTCGCCGATATCGCGTAGTCGGGCATGGATCTCTTGATTGTCTAACTCGTCCGATATTTGAGGTGCATTGAACTCAACTTCCCGCTGCGTGGGCGGCAAGTTCAGCAGCGAAGGTCGCAGGCCGTCTAATGGCATTGTCATCAGCGTGAGGATGGCCCCATCGGAATCACACACAGCGATCAATCGCATCTGTCGGCTCCTTGCGCATCTGGAGGGTCGGCGAAAACCTTAAGGCGTGACTATGGCCGTAAAAGCAGTGAATTGAGTGATCGGGCCAGCGGCACCCCCAGCGTGCCCATTATTCCTTACAATGATGTCCAGAGATCGGCGTTGCCCACCACTCGGGTTCTCAAATCTGGTTGCCATTTGAATGACTTCAACAAAAATTGGAACCGTCGTAGCGACTCCATCGTGTTGAGCTGTTGCTGTAACGGCTCCTGCCCCAAGGCGAGCATCGGGACCTAGGCTGAAGAAAAAGGTTCCGTCGAGAGGGACGAACTGTACGAAATGGTTTTGCAAAGCAATGGTCTGTGCCATGTGCTGCTCCTCTTTTGCCGTGCCTCCAGGGAGGGCGGGCGTCTTATGGGGTGGCGATCACCGCAGCAGCCGCGTGGTCGCTGTGGGCCATATGGGAAGCGTGGTGACCCGGACGGGTGGCTGTCACGCGTAGTCGACTACGTGAATGCGCCGGTCCGCCGAGGCCTGGGCTCGCGGCGCCACGCCACATGCGAACAGATGATGATCATTATCCGGAATGCGGACCGACCTCATGTGCCCCGGTCAATACGCCATAAGCAGGTGAACACGCAGGTTTGGGCGTCTCGTTCTTACCGGCTGATGCTTAACCGCAGCAGCCGCCGCCGCAACACCCGCCGGGCGGGGCGGTGCGTGCACCTGACGCGCTCGACAACGCGACTGTGGAGAGCAGCCGGACAGTGTCGTCGTGTCCCGACGGGCAACGGGCCGGATCACCCGACGCGCTCATCGGCCGGCTGAGTTCGAAGGTTGTCGAGCACTCCCGGCACCGGAACTCATAGCGTGGCATGGATCGAAGCCTACGCCACCTGGCAGGCTGGCAGAGCTACTGATCAGAATGGGCCCGTAGGGTGATGGTGATGCCGCGCCGCAATACGCCACGCCGCGCCGCCGCGCCGCCTGCGGTGGCTGCGGTTGCTGGCACCGGTTGGGCGCGGTCGGAGAGTGGCCCGGACGGGGACTGGCTGGTTCGGGCCGTTCCCGGGGAGCAGGCGGTGAAGAGCTACCGCTGCCCGGGTTGCGACCATGAGATCAAAGCCGGCATCCCGCACATCGTGGCATGGCCGGCTGGGGAGCAGGGATCAGCCGCTGACCGGCGACACTGGCACGCCGGATGCTGGACCGCCCGGAATCACCGGGCGCCTACCCGCCGGCGGTGGTAGCACTCAACCTCGCTGAGCCGGCTCTGCGGCGAGCACGTCGTCTGACTCCGGGCTGGGTGCCAGCTGCCGCAGCGCATCCTCTAGCTTCGAGCTCACCGATTGCAGCTGCTTGGTGATCTGGCGGCGCAGTGTACGCAGCGCTTCCACCTCACGGGTCGCCTCTTTCACTCGAGCGACCGCGGTCTGGTCAGCCTCGGTGACCAGGCGCCTGGCCACGTCGGTGGCCTCGTCGATGCGCCGCTTCGCCTCAATCTTGCTGGTCGCCTCGTCCTGCGCCAGCTCACGATTCAACTCGCGGCGCCGCTGTGACATGGTGATGTCAAAATCTTCCTCTGCCTGCCGCCGGCGTGCCGCCGAGTCGGCGTCGAGAGCGGCGGCGCGCTGCTTGGCTTCTGCCACGATCTGTTCGCTCTCGCGCCGGGCGTCGGCGATGGTCCGCTCGCGTTCGTCATCCATCGCCGACCGCTGCCGTTGCGCCTCAGCGATCATTCGTTCGTAGCGGGTGCGCAGTTCGGCGGCTTCGCGCTCAGCTTCCGCCCGGGTGGCCGCGGCAGTTGTGGTGGCTGCGGTGGTGATCTCCGCGGCTTCGCGCTGGGCGCTGCGCAGCATCCGCACCACCCGCTCACTCATACCTTCAACCGAGGTGGGTGGGGCGGCAAGACGTTTCAGCTCCGCCCGCAGCTCGTCAATCTCCCCGCGGGCCGCTTCCAGCGCCCGGGCGAGCTCGGCGGCTTGAGCGGCCGCGGCGTCTCGATCCGTCACGGCGATTTGCAAATCGGCACGCAGCTGGGCAACGTGGTAGTCCACCTGCGCGCAGTCATATCCACGACGGACGATGTCGAACGTCGATCTCATCGGAAGCAGATCACGATCGTGGACTGAGCCCATGCAGCTACGTTACTCGGGTGCTGATGGCCGGCGGGTCAGCCGTCAGGGCTATCGCGCGGCTATCCCGGGAGGATTTTCGACCCTCTTAGACGCCACGGAAGCGGTTGATCGCCTCCAGATGCATTTCACGGAACTCCGGGTTGCGCACGCCCAGACCTTCCTCAGGAGCCAGGCAGAGCACACCGACCTTGCCCTGGTGAATGTTGCGGTGCATGTCGTGAGCGGCTTGCCCGGTTTGTTCTAGGGGGTAGACCCGGGACAGCGTCGGGTGGACCTTACCTTTGGCGATCAGCCGGTTGGCTTCCCACGCCTCACGGTAGTTGGCGAAGTGCGAGCCGATGATCCGCTTGAGATTCATCCACAGGTAGCGGTTGTCGTAGATGTGGTTGAAACCCGAGGTAGAGGCGCACGTGACGATCGTGCCGCCCCGCTTGGCGACGTAGACGCTGGCGCCGAAGGTCTCCCGACCGGGGTGCTCGAAGACGATGTCCGGGTCGTCGCCGCCGGTCAGCTCGCGGATCTTGGTTCCGAACCGCTTCCATTCCCGTGGATCCTGGGTGTGCTCGTCTTTCCAGAATTTGTAGCCTTCGGCGTTACGGTCGATGACCAGGTCGGCGCCCATGCGCCGGCAGATCTCCGCCTTCTCCGGGCTGGAGACCACGCAGACCGGGATGGCACCACCACCCAGGGCCATCTGCGTGGCATATGAACCCAACCCGCCGGAGGCGCCCCAGATGAGAATGGTGTCGCCTTGCTTCATGTCCGCGCCATTACGGGACACCAGTTGCCGGTATGCGGTGGAATTGACCAGACCCGGGCTGGCGGCTTCTTCCCAGGTCAGGTGCGCTGGTTTCGGCATCAGCTGGTTGGACTTGACCAGCGCGAGCTCCGCGAGGCCGCCGAAGTTGGTCTCGAAACCCCAGATCCGTTGCTCGGGATCGAGCATCGTGTCGCTGTGGCCGTCTGGGTGCTCCAGCTCGACGGACAGGCAATGGGCCACCACCTCGTCGCCGGGCCGCCAGGCGTTCACCCCGGCTCCGGTGCGTAGCACCACGCCCGCCAGATCCGACCCGACCACGTGGTAGGGCAGGTCATGCCGGGCGGCGAGCGGGGAGATGCGCCCGTAGCGCTTGAGGAACCCAAAAGTGGGCAGCGGTTCGAAAATCGACGTCCACACGGTGTTGTAATTGACCGCGCTGGCCATGACGGCGACCAACGCCTCACCGGGGCCTAGTTCCGGCACCGGTACCTCATCCAAGTGCAGGGACTGGCGTGGATCCTTGTCCCGGCTGGGCATACCGGCGAACATGTCGGCCTCGTCGGCGTGGACCGTAATTCCCCGGTAGGTCTCCGGCACCGGCAGTGAGCCGATGGAATCCAGGTCGCCGTTGAGGATGGCATCGAGGATTTTCTGCACAGTCGTCCTTCCCTGGTGTCCGCTTCCCGCTGGGGAATGGCACCGCTACACCGAGGCTACCGCTTGGTATATCAAACACCACAGCCCCGAGTGAGTGAGACAGGTCTGTACGCTCAGTTTTGACTGGGAGCAGAGAGTGCACAAGAACGCCGTGTGACGTGTGGTATGTGTGCACCAGCGTCTATCTCAATGACGAGCAACGCGCTACGGAGTCTGCCCGCCGGTGCACCGATCAGGCGCTGCGCGAAAGCAACGACGACCTCACGACGACCTGGCCGCCTGACCTCAAAGCGCCGTCGGCGGATCTAGTGCTCGTCGGCGGCTGGTTGCACCAGTTCGACCAGCACGCCGCCGGCGTCCTTGGGGTGGATGAAGTTGATCTTTGATCCGGCCGTGCCGCGGCGCGGGGCGTCGTAGAGCAGCCGCACGCCGGTGGCGCGGAGCGCCTGCATGGCGGCCTCGATGTCGGTGACCCGGTAAGCCAGCTGTTGCAGGCCGGGACCGCTGCGGTCGAGGAACTTGGCGATGGTGGACGTCGGGCCCAGCGGGGCGAGCAGTTGTACCGCGGCGCCGGTGCCAGGGTCACCCGGGGCACGCAGCATCCCCTCGTGCACACCCTGCTCCTCGTTGACCTCCTCATGGGCCAGCTCCAGCCCGAATGTCGTCCGGTAAAAGTCGACTGCCGCGTCGAAATCGGGTACCGCGATGCCGACGTGATCGATCCCCGTGACAAAAGCCGGAAGTGGCGTCATGAGATGCAGCGTACGGCCGGTGCAAGTGTGCTCATCGTCATCTCGCGTGCGATCGGGGACATCACGGTATGGTCGGAATACAGCCCCATCCACCAAAGTCATACCGGAGGTCTGCGTTATGGCCGGTTCCGTGATCGTCGCCGGAGCCCGCACCCCGATGGGGCGGCTTCTCGGACAGCTCAAGGACTTTTCGGCAGTCCAGCTCGGTGGCTTCGCCATCAAGGCCGCCCTGGAACGTGCCGGCATATCACCCGATCAGGTGCAGTACGTGATCATGGGCCAGGTGCTCACCGCCGGCACCGGTCAGATCCCTGCGCGGCAGGCCGCGGTCCATGCCGGAATCGCTATGGATGTGCCGGCCCTGACGATCAACAAGGTATGCCTGTCGGGCTTGAATGCGATCGCGCTGGCCGACCAGCTGATCCGGGCCGGCGAGTGCGACATCATCGTGGCCGGCGGCCAGGAGTCGATGACCCAGGCACCGCACCTGCTGCCCAAGTCGCGCTCCGGGTACAAGTACGGCGATGTCACCATGCTCGACCACATGGCTTACGACGGCCTGCACGACTCGTTCGACCAGGTCTCCATGGGTGCTTCCACCGAGAAGCACAATGCGCGCCACCGGCTGACGCGCGCCGAGCAGGACGAGTTCGCCGCCCAGTCGCACCAGCGAGCCGGCCGGGCGGTGGCCAGCGGGCTGTTCGCCGACGAGATCACCCCGGTGACCGTGCCGCAGCGCAAGGGTGACCCGATCGTGGTGGACCGCGACGAGGGCATCCGGCCGGACACCACCGCCGAGGGATTGAGCAAGCTACGCCCGGCCTTCTCCGCTGACGGCACTATCACCGCCGGGTCGTCGTCCCCGATCACCGATGGTGCCGCGGCGGTGGTGGTGATGCGCAAGTCCAAGGCGGAGGAGCTGGGCCTGAATTGGCTGGCCGAGATTGGGGCGCACGGCATGGTCGCTGGTCCCGACGATTCCAGCCTGCACGAACAGCCCGCCAACGCGGTGCTGGCGGCCTGCCGCAAGGAGGGCATCGAGGTCAGCGACTTGGACCTGGTGGAAATCAACGAGGCGTTCGCCGCGGTCGGTGTGGTGTCCACCCGCAAGCTGGACATCGACCCGGCACAAGTGAACCCCAACGGTGGGGCGATCGCGCTGGGCCACCCGATCGGTGCATCCGGCGCACGCCTGGCGCTGCACCTGGCGATGGAGCTGCGGCGCCGCGGTGGCGGCATCGGCGCGGCGTCGCTGTGCGGCGGCGGTGGTCAGGGTGACGCGCTGATCCTCCGGGTGCCCCGTAACCCCAACGACGCAGTGGCGTGAGCTCGCGAGGTCGCGACATTGACGAGCTGGTCGTCCATGCGCGGCAGGGCCAGGCCCGAGCGGTCGCCCGGCTCATCTCGCTGATCGAAGACGGTGCGCCGGAACTGCGCGCGTTGGCGGCGGCGCTGGCCGGCGATACCAGCCGAGCCCATGTCGTCGGCATCACCGGGCCGCCCGGGGTGGGCAAGTCGACCAGCCTCAGTGTGCTGGTGAGCGCGCTTCGCGCGGCCGGTAAGCGGGTCGGGGTGCTGGCCGTCGACCCGTCCTCGCCATTCTCCGGTGGGGCGCTGCTCGGTGACCGGGTGCGGATGCAGGAGCATGCCACCGATCCCGGGGTGTTCATCCGTTCCATGGCCACCCGCGGGCACCTGGGAGGTATCGCCTGGGCCACGCCCCAGGCGATTCGGGTGCTGGCCGCGGCAGGCTGTGACGAGGTGCTGGTCGAGACGGTGGGTGTCGGCCAGTCCGAAGTCGAGGTCATGGGGTTGGCGGACACTACGGTGGTGCTCCTGGCGCCCGGGATGGGTGATGGGATCCAGGCGGCCAAGGCGGGAATCCTCGAGGTCGCGGACGTCTTTGCGGTGAACAAGGCCGACCGGGATGGTGCTGATCAGACCGTCCGCGAGCTCAAGCACCTGATCGCGCTCGGCCGCCGGGGCAGCGCGGGCCCGACCTGGCGGCCGCCGGTGATCTGCACGGTAGCCACCCGGGCTGAGGGCATCGACCAGCTGGTCGAGGCGATCGAGCAGCACCGGGGGTGGATGCACGACCACGGGGAGTGGGATGCCCGCCGGCAGCGCCGCGCAGCGGCCGAGATTGAAGCGATCGCGCTGGCCCAGCTGCACGGCAAGCTCGGCGACCTGCTGCGGGGAAGTGCGTTACGCGGATTAGCCAAGCGGGTCGTCGTCGGCGAGCTGGACGTCTACCGAGCCGCGGACGAGCTCATCGGCGAACTGAATCCCTGACCCTGCAACGCTCCCGCGGGGGTCTCATGGATGCTTGTGCACCTTCCCGTGCCCTCGACGAAGTCGCCCGGCTGGTGTGCTCCCGCCCGCTCAGCACACCAGGCACGGAGGCGCGACACGCCGGGCACGGAGGCGCGACACGGGGGCACGGAGGCGCGACACGGCGGGGCTAACCGGCCGGTTGGATGTTGTGATTGCCGCGGAAGACGTTGTTCGGGTCGTACTGCGCCTTAATCGCGGCGAGCCGAGCGTACTTTTGCTCACCGTAAGCGGACCGGATGCGGTCGGATCCTTCGTCGCCGATGAAGTTGAGGTAAACCCCGCCCGACGACAACCGGCGCAGGTCATCTCGGAACGTGCGGGCCCATCCGATTACTGCCTCGTCATCAGCCGGGTCCGCCCACAGCGCAAAGGGGTGCACCACCCAACTTGCGTCGCGCTGGGTCAGCGGTGTGTCGTCCTCGCCGACCTGCGCGACGGCACCACCCCACGGAATCAGGAACGTTTGCGCGGGTCCGGGACTAGGCGTGCACAGCCCGTGCGCGTGGATCACGTCGATGGCCTCGTCGGTCACCACGTGCAGGTACTCCGCAGTCCACCAGTTGCGGTATCCAGGCGGATCATCGATTGAGCACTGGAACTCGGCGTAGGGCACCGGACCCACCAGATCCACGACCGGGCCGAGGTCACGGAAGGGTTTGAGGAGCTGCTGGCCGTCGGGGATCGAACCCGTGTAACAGACCACTATCGCGGACACGAGCTTGCCGTGCAGGTGCGCGGGCAGCTCGTCCTCAGGCGGAACAGTCAGATAGCCGATAGCGGGCCCGAACTCGGCTGGCGCGTCTGGCACGAATTCCCGCGTCAGGCGCAGCAGGTCATGGCCTCGCTCGGCCGGATAGAGCAGCAGGCCCGCCAGCACCTCCGGCCCGACTGGGTGCAGCTGGAAGGTGAGCGCGGTCGCGACTCCGAAGTTGCCGCCACCGCCGTGTAGCGCCCAGAACAGCTCCGGGTGCTCGTCCGCGCTTGCGGTGACTTGGGAGCCATCCGCGGTTACCAGCTCGACCGAAATGAGGTTGTCGCAGGCCAGCCCATATTGACGTTCCAGCCACCCTGAGCCACCACCCAAGGTGAGGCCGGCGACACCGGTCGACGAGACGCGCCCGCCGGTGGTGGCCAGGCCGTGCTGCTGGGTGGCGCGGTCAACCTGCGACCAGGTGCAGCCACCGCCGACCCGGGCGATGCGACGCTGCGGGTCGACCTCGACCTGGTTCATCGGCCGCACGTCAATCACGAGGCCGTCATCGCACAATGACATGCCCGCAACCGAGTGGCCGCCGGCTCGCACTGCGATCTGCAGGTCATGCTCGTGGCCGTAGCGCAGAGCCGCCGCGACGTCCTCCGGGCTGGCGCACTGGGCGATCATCGCCGGTCGCTTGTCGATCATCGAGTTGAACAGCGTGCGGGCCTCGTCATAATCCGCGCTGCCCGGCCGTAGCAGCTTGCCGCCGAAACAGCGTTGTAACGTCGCATCAATTGCCTGTGCCATGGCGACCTCCTCATTGCGGGTGTTTCGAGGGTGGCTCACCGGCACCGCCGCCGTCTTCGAGAATCCTGGCCATGTCTGGCACGGTGGTGGCATGGCCGGAAACGGCCATCATCGCCGCTAGATCAAGCTGCGGCGGATAGCTTCGGCAACGGCGGCTGAGCGCGACGCGCAATCGAGCTTGGTGAGGATATTGGCCATGTGCCGGTGGATGGTGTGCTCGCTGAGCACAAGCTGCGCGGCGATCGACCGGTCGCTGTTGCCGTCGGCCACCAGCCGGAGCACCTCACACTCGCGTCTGGTCAGCGGTGAGTCTTCAGGTGGGGATTCGCGCTCGAACTCCACCGCGAGGGCGTCGGCTCGGCTGGCCTCTGCCGCGGCGCCGATGCGGCGTAGCGAGGTGGCCGCGGCGCGCACCTCCCGGACGGCGTCGGCTTCCCGGGACAGTCCAGCCAGGGCGCGGGCGAGCTCGATACGAGCCCGCGCCGCCTCGAACGGCGCCCCGCTGCGGTGAAACAGCCGGGTGGCGTCCTCGAAGGAAGTTCGAGCCCGGTCCCTGTCGCCGGTGGCCAATGCCAGGACGCCGGCCGCGAAGCACGCAGATGCCCGCAGCGGAGGCGTTGCGACCAGCTTTGCCACCCAATCGAGCTCCTCCAGCGCTGCGGTTGCTCGCAGCTGGTCGCCCACCGCCGCCTGCGCCCGGACCAGCAGTTCGAGGCCGGCGCTGCGCAGTGTCACAGCGTGTGGTGGTGCTTCGCGGAGGTACTGCTCGGCGCGATCGCGTGCTCCCACCGCATCGCCCTGGTCGAGGCAGACTTCAGCGAGACCGAGCAGCGCCAGCGGATGCTCGGCAGTCTGCTCGAAAATCTTCGTGGCTTCCTCCAGACGGCCCTGCCTGCGCCGCAGTTCCCCGAGACGGACCGTGGCGTCAGCCACCATGAGTGGCCTGATCGTGGCCAGACGATCCGCGCACTCCACGAGCTCCTGTTCCGCCTTCTCCCAGGTCCCGCGCAAGATCAGAATGCCGGCGTAGGTGGCGCGACACGAGCGGTTGAGGAACTCGA
>DASQVU010000381.1:0-3966 GCA_035640615.1 Pseudonocardiaceae bacterium | reverse complement strand
TTGCTGACATCGGGAAGTCCGCGTCGCGATCCGGAAACGCAGTCCTACCACAAGGGAGCCGACGATGGCCGCACCGACCAGTGCCGCGCCTAATGCGGAGTTCCCTGCGTGGTGACGCACGGGGATAGCCGCGGTTCGATTGTCGATAGCCCGGCGCAGGCCAGTCGTTTCCCGGGGCAGCCGGTTTTGTCAATTGAGCTGCGGACGACAGCCAGCGCCGTGGTGATCCCGGTGGTTCGTGCGGTCGCTGCCGATCTAGCGGTTCGTGCGGACTTCGGGGTCGAGTCGATAGATGACCTGCGGATGGCGGTCGACGATGCCTGCGCCATGCTGGTTGGGATCGCCGCGAAGGGCGCGACGCTGAGTTGCCGGTTTACCGTCCGACCCGACCGGATCGAGGCGGTCGCGAAGGTCGACGTCGAAGACGGGGCACAGGCGCTGCCCATCGGGTCTTTTGGATGGCGGGTACTGGAGTGCCTCGCTGAGGAGGTTAAGGCCTGTGCTGTGCCTGCTCAGCCTGGTGAGCGTGGGCGGGTGGGGATCACCCTAGGTAAAAACGCCACGCCCGCGCTTCCGTGGGACTGATGACGGTTGCGTTCCTAGGTCCACGGTTCAGTGCCCATGGCTTGGTGTGGCGCCGCTGGTGGCGTGAG
Source organism: Pseudonocardiaceae bacterium (assembly GCA_035640615.1). Taxonomy (GTDB): domain Bacteria; phylum Actinomycetota; class Actinomycetes; order Mycobacteriales; family Pseudonocardiaceae. The sequence goes on along the minus strand of DASQVU010000381.1, from coordinate 3,313 downwards.
TCGCCGATGGTGGCTTTCGGGCTGCGTACTGTAGTCGGCACCAATGGCGATTCCGGGGTCCGCACGGTTGGTGCCGGCCTTGTCCACCAGTGGAGTGGGGAGGTGATGCGATACCCCATGAGCTGGCGCCAGAACTCTTATTCGGTGAACTTTGAGCCACCCTGGGTTTGGTACCGCCGTTAGATTGGGTGTGATGCCGCCGGGGTGGCGGCGTTGGCTGCAAGCGTAGTGGGCGGCTATCGCCGCCCGGCCAACGCCCTCCAGCCGGCGGTGACGCGGCTTCTACAGTCCTTTGGAGTCCGGCAACACCGTTCCGTGCAGCCGGTATCCGACGACCTCGCTGGCCAGAACCACGGCCTGCTCACCGATCTCCAGGTGGGTAATCGGCGAGTCGGGCGACGACCACGCGTCGTGCACCGCGGCAGCGAAGGTGTGGTCTTCTCCGTCTGGAACTTCCAGGTCAATGACCTGGCCGCTGCGGAGGAAAACTTCGATGCGGCATGTCATCGGGACAGCCTAATTCTGTGCACCTCGGTCGTCGGCTGAACTGCCCCGGTCAAGCGACAATCAGCGGCAGGGGGGACCGGCCGGGGTCGAGGACAGGCTCGGGATCGGTGCGCAGCACGTCGAGGATCAGGGTGGCTAGATGTCACGGAAGTCGGTGGTGGCCTTGAGATCACCGTTGTCGGGGAGGCTTGGTTGTCCGCCGAGGAATCCACCGGATCAGCGGAGGAACTCCAGCGTCGCACCGCTGCACGCGCGACGGCGCGATGTCACCGTGGACACTGATACGAATCGCTCCGCTCTTACTGCTGAATTTTGGCCACCGTCACCGAGCTGCCGCCTGGGTCAGGCGGCGACGGATTATCACCTTGGTTCCGAGAGCATGACGATCAATACGCACTTCGTCGGCGCAGGACCGCATAAACAGCGTTCCTCGTCCTCGATTCTCCTCATGCGGCCGGCGCCAACGGCCGGTGTCTTCGACGGTAGCCACCACATCCGGTGGCTGGAGTTCCACATAGACCGATACCATGCCCCGCTGCGGTCCATAGGCATGCTCCACGGCATTCGTGCAGGCCTCACCGACAGCGATGAGCAGATCAGCGATCACCCGTGGTCCCGCGCCCACGGCCGACAGCCAACGGCGCATGCCATCGCGGATATTCTTCAGCGACCACGGCTGCGCCGGCATCACCAGGTTTAACGGTTGGCTCTCGCCGCTGCCGTGGCCGGCCCTGGTGTGGCGGCGCATGGCCAGCAAGGCAACATCGTCGTCGGCTGGAGTGTCTCCAATCAGCTGGCCCATGACGCTGGTGCAGACCGACTCCACCGGCCCCGGCACCACCGCTTCGCACAGGCGTTGAAGACCAACGTCAAGCGGGCTGTCCCGACGCTCAACCAAACCATCGGTGTAAAAGCACAGCACCGCTCCCGGCGGCACGGTGAGAGTTGTCACGTGACGCGGCCTACTGCGCACACCCACGGGAGCATCACGGGAGATATCAACCAGGGCCGCGGGCTGACCGGGAAGGGCCAATACCGGGGGAGGATGGCCCGCCGAGGAGATGTACAGTCGCTCAGCGACGGGCTTGAACATCGCCAATTGGACCGTGGCTATCATTTTTTGCCGGTCGAAATGCTGCACCTGCTGGTCGAGTCTGGCCAGCACCTCAGCAGGATCGCGGCCAAACAGGGCATGGGCACGCAGTGCACTGCGCAGCTGCGCCATGACGTGCGCGGCGGCAAGACCTCGCCCGACCACATCACCCATCACGATGCACAACCCACCGGAGGGAAGGGCAAACACGTCATACCAGTCACCACCCACTTCCCCACGCTGGGCAGGAACGTAGCGGGCAGCCATCTCCAAACCCGGTACCACCGGCAGCCGCGCTGGCAGCAGGCTCCGCTGCAACACCCTGGCCGCCGTCTGCTCCACGTCAGCCCGTCGGATTTCAACAGCCGAGGCAATCCGGTCGGCCACGACCTCCAGCAGTTTGACGTCCTCGGGGGCGAACCGGCGGGCACCGAGCGTGCCCACATGCAGGACTCCGATCGCCCTCCCGCTACTCAGCAGCGGCACCCCCAGCAGCGCGCGGATCCCTCGGTCCCGAAGGATCGGATTGACCACCGTGGTGTGATCGACTCGCTCCAGGATCACCGGTTTCTTGTCCGCCGCGATCCGCCCGGCGAACCCCACCCCTACCGGAATGTGCACTCCTTGATGAACTTCGGCTTCGATTCCGCTCGCGGCGGTCGCAATGAGCTCCCTAGAGGAAGCATCCAGCAACAGCACCGCCGCGGTATCGACCTGAAAAAGACCCCGTATCCGCTCCAGCAACTCAGCTAACAGATCCTCAACGTGGAAATGAGCCAGCGCGGCATCGGTCACCGACTCGATCCGACGCCATCGGTCATCAGCAGCCGACGTGTCAGCTGGCTCGTCTGACCTGGACATGATCAGGCCAACCTAACCCGAAGCGTGATCGGGAGAAGCGGCGAGTCCATGGTTAGTCAACCGCCCCGTTTGTTGCAGCCACTCCCTCAGCACGTCATAGAGTGCCCGGGCCGCCGCCTCGTTCAGCGTGATCACGCAACAGCCATCAACATGGGGATCGAGCACGATCATCCGGTCACTCATTTTCACCATCAAATTGGTAAAGCCTGCCGCGCCCCGGTGCAGTGCGCACGTTGCCGGAATCGCCTTACGGCTCTCGCTGGTCGACTGTCCCTCGCTGGTGGGCTGCCTCTCGCTGGCCACTAAGCATCAACCTCCGACTGCTCCACACTCGGCCCGACAGTCACGTGATCCCCAGTAACCGTCAGTTCCTAATCCCGGATCATCTCGCTGGAAGTGGAAGTACCCGACACATCGGCACCGCAAAACTGGCTGCCAAGCCTGCCACTGACCACCACGGCTCCGGCAAAGTCTTCTTTCAGCTGGTGAGCAGTAGTTCGGCAGGGCGGAGCTCAACGCCAAGATGGCCGAAGGACCACCCGGAAACCTCGGAGAGCCGTCCTCGCCAGTGCATTCCGGCAACAGGCAGTGGACTGACGCCGGCAGCCACTATCCGGGCCTGGGTCAGGTGGATGTAGGTCGTCTGGTCCTGCCGGGCCACGAGGTGTCGGTAGCGTGTGGGTGCCGAAGTGGTCATCCACGTCATGCGAGCTGGGTGTATTCGTGATCAGCCCGCCGAGCCAGTCGCGACATCGGACGCAAAGGTCGGGCTGGGATGATGGCGGTGCGTGTGGTCTTAGTGGTGCTGCGTGCTGTAGGGCGCGGTGGGGCGGTGCTGGTTGAAATCCGTTG
>DASQVU010000380.1:0-2686 GCA_035640615.1 Pseudonocardiaceae bacterium | reverse complement strand
CTGGGAGAAGCGGGGCAGCCGGGTAGGTTGATCGCTGTGGATGTCAGCGGCACCTTCGGAACGCTTGTCGGGCAGCTCGAGTACTCGATGTTCGTCGTCACCACCCGGGCGGGCAAACAGCTGGCTGGTTGCCTGGTCGGGTTCGGTTGCCAGACCAGCATCGACCCGCCGCGCTTTCTGATCTGCCTGTCCCAGGAGAACCACACCTACCGGGTCGCGATGAGTGCGCCGGAATTGGCCGTGCATTGCCTGCCGCGTCAGGCCGACGCGCTGGCGCGGCTATTCGGCGGCTGCACCGGTGACGAAGTGGACAAGTTCGCCCGCTGCGCCTGGCAGCCGGGCCCGTCCGGGTTACCGATCCTGCAGGAGTGCCCGGACTGGTTTGTCGGACGGGTACTCGACCGGCTTAAGCTCGGCGACCACGCTGGCTTCCTGCTTGAGCCGATCGTGGTCCACCAGGCCGGCGGTGCCCCGTACTACACGTTCGAACAGGCCAAGCGCATCGAGCCGGGACATCCGGCATGACCGCGGTCACCCTGCGCCGGCTGTTGCCCGAGCCCGGAACCGTCACCGCCGAAGAAGCCTTGGCGGATCTTGCGCTGGCCGAGCTGGCCCCCGATCACCGCCCGTACGTGGTGCTCAACATGGTGGCCACTGCCGACGGCGCGGCCGCGGTGGCGCACCACACCGCCCCGATCAGCAATGCCGCCGACCGGCAGCTGTTCCACGAGCTGCGGGGGCACGTTGACGCGGTGCTGGTCGGTGCGGGCACGGTGCGCAGCGAGCGGTACGGGCGCCTGGTACGCGATCCAGGGCGCCGGGTGCGCCGGATTGCCCGGGGCCTGGCGCCCGATCCGCTGGCCATTGTCGTGAGCCACCGGCTCAACCTCACCCCGGACCTGCCGCTGCTGGCCGACGAGAATTCCCGGGTGGTGGTGCTCACCGCCAGTGAGGCCGAGCTGGCGGGATGCGCGGCGCAGGTCAGCTACCTGCGCCCGGAGCTGGACGGCGAGGTCGATCTGGCGGTGATGCTCGCCCGGTTGCGCGCTGAGCACGGCGTGCGGTCGGTGCTGTGCGAGGGCGGTCCCAACCTCAACGCCTCGCTGCTGCCGGCGGGTTTGATCGACGAGCTGTTCCTGTCCATCGCCCCCACCCTCGCTGGCAGCGCCGGCTCGCTGACGATCGTCAACCATGCCCCCGTAGCGCACCCCGTTCCCCTAACCCTGCTCTGGCTGCTCGAATCCGGCGGCCAGCTCTTCGCCCGCTACCGTCTCGCCGACCCGCAAGCAGCAGGCTCGCTCAATGGGTAGCGGCGATCTCGCTCCAGCCGGGGACGTCTTCGGGACGGCGGGGTTCGGGGCCGACGTACTGGGCGGTGGGCCGGACCAGCCGGCCGGTGCGCTTCTGTTCCATGATGTGCGCGCACCAGCCGGCGGTTCGCGCGCAGGTGAACATTGCCGCCATCATGTGTGCCGGTACCTGAGCGAAGTCGAGGATCACCGCGGCCCAGAACTCGACGTTGGTCTCGATTGCCCGATCCGGTCGCCGCTCGGCCAGCGCGGCTAGCGCGGCCCGTTCCAGCGCTATCGCTGCCTCGTAACGCGGCGCGCCGAGCTCCAAGCAGAGTCGCCGCAGCACCCGGGCTCGTGGGTCCTGCGCCCGGTACACCCGATGCCCGAAACCCATCAGCCGCTCACCACGATCCAGCACGCTGCGGACCATCCCAGCGGGATCACCGTTGCGCTCCACCTGTTCGATCATCGGCAGCACTCGAGCCGGCGCGCCACCGTGCAGCGGGCCGGACATCGCCCCGATCGCCCCGGATAAGCAGGCGGCGACGTCGGCGCCGGTCGAGGCGATCACCCGGGCGGTCAGGGTCGAGGCGTTGAGGCCATGCTCGGCGGCCGCCACCCAGTAGGCGTCCACCGCTTTGACTTGCGCCGGATCCGGGTCGCCGCGCCAGCGCGTCATGAAGCGCTCCGTGATGGTGGAGCACTGGTCGATCCGGTCTTGCGGGACGGCCGGTTGGTGAATCCCACGGGCGGATTGCGCCACATAGGACAACGCCATCACCGACGCTCGGGCGAGGTCCGCGCGAGCCTGCGCGTCGGAGCTGTCCAGCAGCGGGCGGTACCCCCAGATCGGCGCGAGCATGGCCAACGCGGCTTGCACGTCGACCCGTACGTCGCCGGTGTGCACGGGTAGCGGGAAGGGTTCGGCCGGCGGCAGCCCGTGCCCGAAACGTCCATCGGTCAGCAACGCCCACACGTCACCGAAGGTGACACAACCCGCGAGGTCCTCGATGTCCACGCCCCGGTAGCGCAACGCACCGCCGTCCCGATCAGGTTCGGCGATCTCCGTCTGGAACGCGACCACGCCCTCCAGCCCGGGTTGGAAGCCCTCCGCTCGCCCGTTCAATACAGTCACGCCGTCCCTCCTCGCGCGATAGGCCCCGACGCGGGCACATACGCGCGGGTCGCTCACCGGCCAGCGGGTATAGGCGCAGCCGGGGACGGGCGCAGGCCACAGCGCGGTGCCGCGCGAATGGGCTAACAGTGCACCCGATGGCCACCTGGGGGCAACGTGCACGTCCGGTTTGCGTCACGATGGGGTCTGCCCGGCACCGCCAGGCCCGGCGCGGGCGGCACATCATCGATCCGGGAGCATGCGCGGGGTGGCGGAGAAG
>DASQVU010000379.1:0-10962 GCA_035640615.1 Pseudonocardiaceae bacterium | reverse complement strand
TCGCCCCCGACATCACCATCGCAGTTGAGCTCGCCTTATCCGGGCGGGTCGCACCATGAGTACTGCCCCGACGGCGGGGACCGCACTGATCGCCCGCCTCGACAATGCGGGCGATGTCCTGCTGGCCGGACCCGCAGTGCGGGCCGTTGCCGCGCACGTCGACAAGGTCGTCATGCTCACCGGCCCGCACGGGAGCGCGGCCGCTGCGCTGCTGCCCGGGGTTGATGAGGTCATCGAGTGGTGCGCCCCGTGGATCGATCCCAACCCCCTCCCGGTTACGGCGCAGCATGTCGCCGCTCTCCAGGACGCGGTGCGGGCGCACGCGCCGCGAGCCGCGCTGCTGCTGACGTCCTTCCACCAGTCCCCACTGCCCCTTGCGCTGCTGCTGCGGCTGGCCGGAGTCGGGTGGATCGGCGCGATCAGCGAGGACTACCCCGGCTCGCTGCTCGATCTGCGCCACCACGTCGACGGCGACCCGCCGGAAGCACGGCGAGGCCTGGACCTAGCTGAAGCCGCCGGCTACCGGTTGCCGGCCGGAGATGACGGGCACCTGGCGGTGCGCCGGCCGCTGCCCAGTGCGGAGCACCTCACGGGATCGCCCGGCTACCTGGTGATGCACCCGGGCGCTTCGGTTCCCGCCCGGGAGTGGCCCGCGCAGCGCTGCGCAGACGCAGTACAAGCACTGACCGCTGCCGGGTATCGCGTTGTGGTCACCGGCTCGGCCCGGGAGCAGCGCCTCACCGCGCAGGTCGCTGGCGGCAGCGGCATCGACCTCGGCGGCTGCACCGATCTGGGCACCCTGGCTGCGGTCCTCGACGGCGCCAGTGTGGTCATCGCCGGCAATACCGGTCCGGCGCATCTGGCCGCCGCGGTGGGCACCCCAGTGGTGTCGCTTTTCGCCCCGGTGGTACCCGCGGCGCGGTGGGCCCCATACGGGGTCCCGAGCGTACTGCTCGGCGACCAGCACGCTCCCTGCCGCGGTACCCGGGCACGGCAGTGCCCCGTGCCCGGTCACCCCTGCCTGTCCAGCGTGCATCCGGACGATGTCGTCGACGCGGTGACCACCCTGCTCAACCCCTCCCGATATGGAGACATATCGGGGTTATCGAGGCTCAATAACCCCGATATGTCTCCATATCGGGAGGTGGAGGCCGTGACATGAGGGTGCTGCACTGGCATGTCCACGGCTCCTGGAGCACCGCATTCGTGCACGGAGCGCACAGTTACCTGGTGCCGGTGACACCCGATCGAGGCGCCGACGGCCTCGGCCGGGCTCGGACGTTTGACTGGCCGGCGAATGCGGTGGAGATCACGCCCCAGGCGCTGGCCGGTGCGGATGTCGACGTCGTCGTGCTGCAGCGCCCGCACGAGCTCGAACTCACCCAGCAGTGGCTGGGTCGCCGCCCCGGGCGGGATGTGCCCGCGGTGTACGTGGAGCACAACACGCCCCGCGGCGACGTACCCAACACCCGACACCCGATGGCCGATCAGTCCAACATCCCCGTCGTGCACGTCACGCCGTTCAACGAACTGTTCTGGGATTGCGGTCGCGCCCCGACCGTGGTGATCGAGCACGGCATTCCCGACCCCGGCTACCGGTACACCGGCGAGATCCCGCACGCCGCCGTGGTGATCAACGAGCCGGTCCGCCGTTGGCGCGTCACCGGCACCGACCTGCTCCCCCGCTTCGCGGTGCAGTCACCGCTGGATGTCTTCGGCATGGCGGTCGCGCGGCTGCCTGATCTGCTGCTAGCAAGTGGGCGCATCACCACCTTCGAAGATCTTCCTCAGGTGCGGATGCATACCGAGCTGGCCCGGCGGCGGGTGTACCTGCACCCGATCCGCTGGACCTCGCTGGGCTTGTCGCTCCTTGAGGCGATGCATCTGGGGATGCCGGTGGTAGCGCTGGCCACCACCGAGGTGGTGGAGGCTGTTCCCCCCGATGCAGGAGTGATCTCCACCCGGATCGATCTGCTGACCGACGCACTACGCGCCTTCCTGGCCGATCCCGATCTCGCCCGCCACCGGGGCATGGCGGCACGAACGGTGGCTCGCCGCAGGTACTCCCTTGACCGGTTCTGTACCGACTGGGATCAACTGCTCAAGGAGGTGAGCCGATGAGGATCGCCCTGATTTCCGAGCACGCCAGCCCGCTCGCCGCGATCGGCGGGGCGGATTCGGGCGGTCAGAATGTGCACGTTGCGCAGCTTGCGCAGGCACTGGGTGACCGTGGGCACCACGTGACCGTGTATACCCGTCGCGACGATTCTGGACTGCCCGATCGGGTCCGGGTCGGCCCCGGCGTGACCGTGGAGCACGTACCGGCGGGACCGGCCACCATCCTGCCCAAGGATGCCTTGCTGCCCTACATGGCGCAGTTTGGCGATCACCTCGCGACCCGCTGGATAGCCGAACCGCCGGACGTGGCGCACGCGCACTTCTGGATGAGCGGGCTGGCGGCACACCGCGGGGCTCGCGGCACCGACATCCCCGTGCTGCAGACCTTCCACGCCCTGGGCGTGGTCAAGCGCCGGCACCAAGGCGCATCGGACCCCAGCCCGCCATCCCGCTTGCGCCTTGAAGCCGAGCTGGCCCGCGACGCCACGCTGGTGATAGCAACCTGCACCGACGAGGTGACCGAGCTGACCGCGCTCGGCGTGCCCGCGTCCCGCATCGCGGTCGTTCCCTGTGGCGTCGACCTCGACCGGTTCAGCCCGAGCGGGCCACGGGCCGCCCGCGACGGCCGGCACCGCATCCTGTCACTGGGGCGGCTGGTCGAACGCAAGGGCGTTGAGACCACCGTCCGCGCGATGACCGCCGTGCCGGGCGCGGAACTGGTCATCGCCGGTGGCGGGGACGCGATCGCGGACGCCGAGCAGGCCAGGTTAAGCAGCGTCGCAGCAGCATGTGGCGTGCAAGACCGGGTCCGCCTGCTCGGTCGGATCGCCCGCCGGGACGTTCCCGCGCTGCTGCGCTCGGCGGACGTGGTGGTCAGCGTGCCGTGGTACGAACCATTCGGGATGGTGCCGCTGGAAGCGATGGCCTGCGGAGTGCCAGTGGTCGCCTCCGCGGTAGGCGGGCACCTTGACACCGTCGTCGATGGCCGCACCGGCGCGCTGGTGCCACCCCGGAACCCGGCTGCCCTGGCACAACGGCTGCGGGAACTACTCGCCGATCCGGCCAGGCTGGCTGCGATCGGTTCAGCGGCAGCGGCACGGGCACGGTCTCGCTACGGCTGGAACCGCATCGCGGTCGAGACAGAGTTGCTCTACCGCCAGGTGCTCGCCGGCGAAGGGACCCCGGCCACCAGCGCGCCGGGAGGCCAGTCATGAGCCGCCAACATCTCGCTGCGCTGCGCGGCGCGCTGGCGCGGATGGAGGACATTGCCGGCCCTCGAGCTGCCCGCTGGGGTCGGCACCTGGCAACCGTGTTGGGTGCCGGGGGCCGCTTGCTCGCCTGCGGTAACGGGGGCAGCGCCGCGGAGGCCCAGCACCTCACCGGTGAACTCGTCGGCCGGTTCCTGCACGATCGGCGCCCGCTGTCGGCAATCGCCCTGCACGCCGATACCTCCACGCTCACCGCGATCACCAACGACTACGGCGGGCATGAATCCTTCGCCCGGCAGGTCTTCGCGCACGGTCGACCGGGCGACGTGCTCATCGCGCTGTCCACCAGTGGCGCCAGCCGCAACGTGGTCTCGGCGGCGAAGGCGGCGCACGAGGTCGGTATGACCGCGTGGGCGCTGACCGGTCCGGCTCCCAACACGCTGGCCGCGGTCTGCGACGACGCGATTGCGGTCGAGGCCCCCAGCGCGGCCACCGTGCAGGAGATCCATCTGGCGATCGTGCATGCGCTCTGCATCGCCATCGACGACGCGCTGGGCGTGGTCGCGCCGAAGCCGCAGCTATGAGCCGTGCCCGGATAGTGGTGATCGGTGACACGCTGCTCGACAGCGATGTCGAGGGCAGGGTGGATCGGCTATACCCGGACGCGCCGTTACCCGTGGTGGATGTCCAGGCGCAGCGCTGGCGGCCCGGCGGGGCCGGCTTGGCGGCGCTGCTGGCCGCTCGCGCCGGCCAGGACGTGGTCCTGGTCACGGCACTGGGCACCGATCCCCCGGCCCGGCTCCTGGCGGAGCTGCTGGCTTCCCACGTGGAGCTAGTGCGGATGCCGCTGCGCGGCACCACCGCCTGCAAGACCCGGATCCGCACGGGAAATCGTTCCCTGCTGCGGGTGGACACGGGCGACGGTCGGGCCACCGGCGCACCCACCGGCAAACGCTTCCCGTCCGTGCTGGACGGCGCCGCGGCGGTCCTGGTGTCCGACTACGGGCGCGAGGTCACTGCCGAGCCCGCTGTTCGGGACGCGCTGGTCAACGTGGCCCGCCGAGTACCGGTGGTGTGGGATCCGCACCCGAAAGGAGCCCTCCCGGTGCCAGCCTGCCGCCTGGTGACACCCAACGAGGCCGAGGCGTCGGGTGCCACGCTGACCTCGACCCCCGGGCCAGCGGCAGGGCCGGCGGCCGCTGCCGCGCTGCGCGGACGGTGGCGGTGCGACGCGGTGGCGATCACGCTGGGGGCCCGCGGTGCGGTGTTGGCCACTGCGGAGGGCTGCACTCCGGTGCCGGTACCCGAAATGGCTATTCCTCAGGATTGTGACACCTGCGGGGCGGGCGACGCGTTCGCTGCCGCGGTGACCGCGGCCCTGGTCGCCGGCGACTCCATCAGCGCGGCGGTAACCACCGCGGTCTGCTCGGCGTCGCAATTCGTCGCCGCCGGGGGCGCCGCGTCGGTCAATGCGCTAGCGCCCGTGGCGCCCCCCTCGTCACCCGGTGCTGCGGTTGATGTCGTTGCCCGGCTGCGTCAACGGGGTGGGCGGCTGGTGGCCACCGGCGGCTGCTTCGATCTGCTCCACCCCGGCCATCTGAGTCTGCTGCGGCAGGCCCGCACTCTGGGTGATGCCCTTGTGGTGTGCGTCAACTCCGACGAGTCAATCCGCCGGCGCAAAGGCCCGGGCCGGCCGATCGTGCCGGCGGCCGGCCGCATCGCGCTACTCGAAGCGCTAGAACCGGTCGACGCAGTGATCATGTTTGACGAGGACACCCCCACTGCGCTGCTGGAAACTCTGCGCCCAGACGTGTGGGTGAAGGGCGGCGACTACACCATCAGCGATCTGCCCGAGGAGCCGGTGGTGCGCCGGCACGGCGGGCAAGTCGTGATCATCCCACTGGTTGGCGGGTACTCCACAAGCCAGCTTATCTCCGCCGCCCGCGAGCTGGAGACCGCCGCGCAGCCGCAGTTTCGGCGCCGGATGAAGGAGAAAGTATGAAGCCGCTAGGCAATGTGCTGATCACTGGTGGCGCCTCCGGTCTGGGCGCGGCCACCGCCGAGGCCGTACTCGCCGCTGGCGGGCGCCCGCTGGTGCTGGACCGCAACGCCCCATCGATCAAAGTCGATTACGTGCAGGCCGACTTGGCTGACCGGGCCGCCACCGAGGACGCCGTCGCGGCTTTGGTGACCGCTGGTGGTGGGGAGCTACAGGCCGTGTTCACCGCTGCCGGGATCGACTCGTGCGGCCCGTTCGGCGAGGTGCCCGCCCAGGACTGGGAGCGAGTGATTGCGGTCAACCTGCTCGGCACCACCCGGGTGGTGCGCGCCGCGCTGCCGTATCTGGAGCGCTCCCGGGGAACCGTGGTGACCTGCTCATCGACCTTGGGACTGCGGGTGTTTCCCGACGCAACGGCCTACTGCGCATCCAAATTTGGCGTGATCGGGTTTACCCGCGCGCTTGCCGCGGAGACTGCCGGGCGGATCGGGGTGACGCTGCTGATCCCGGGTGGCATGCACACCGCGTTCTTCGACGGCCGCGACGAGCAGTACAAGCCGCCCCCGGACGCCAAGCTCAACCGACCGGAAGATGTGGCGGCGGCGGTGATCCACGCGCTGCGCCAACCACCCGGGTGCGAGCTACGCGAGATGGTGGTCTGCTCGTCGCACGAGTCGTCCTGGCCATAAGCGCCGCGATGAGCCTTCCCACGGTGCTGGTGCTGCGGGCACTGGGGCTGGGTGACTTGCTGACCGCGGTACCCGCGCTGCGTGGCCTGCGGGCGGCCTACCCAGACCACCGGGTGGTGCTTGCCGCTCCCGCACCGCTGCGCGAGCTGGCCCTGCTCACCGGCGCGGTGGACGACCTGCTGCCCACTCCCCGGCTGGGTTGCGTCAACTGGTGCGAACCTCCTCCTGCAGTAGCGGTGAACCTGCACGGGCGGGGACCGCAGAGCACCAGCGCGCTGCTCGCGCTACAGGCCACCGTCTTGCTCACCCACGCCCATCCTGGAGTACCGGGTCCGCAGTGGGAGGACGACCTGCACGAAGTGCACCGGTGGTGCCGACTGCTCGGCTATTTCGGTCTCCCTAGTGACCCGACCGACCTCGACCTGGCCCAGCCGCCAGCACCGAGCCCCGTACCACAGGCGGTCATCGTGCACCCCGGATCCGGGTTTGCCGCCCGGCAGTGGCCCCCCGAGCGGTACGCGGCAGTGGCACACCGGCTGACCGGCGCCGGGCTCAACGTGGTGGTGACCGGCAGCGCAGCTGAGCGCGGGCTTGCCCGGCAGGTAGCCGCCGCGGCCGACCTACCCAGCAGCGCGGTGCTCGCCGGGCGGACCACACTGTCCGAGCTGGCCGCGCTGGTTGCCGACGCGACAATGGTGATCTGCGGCGATACCGGCATCGCCCATCTCGCCACCGCCTACCGCACGCCGTCAGTGGTCCTGTTCGGTCCGATGTCCCCCCGGCACTGGGGACCACCACCACACCGTCCACAGCATCGGGCGCTGTGGGCCGGACAGACCGGCAATACCTTCGCTGATCGACCCGACCCAGGACTGCTGCGGATTACCACCACCGACGTCCTCGCCGCCGCCGACCAGTTGATCGATCTAGCGAGTATCCACTGATTAGGCACGGTACAGTTACCGCCGAGGTGATCGAAAAGATACTGCCTGATGCGGTGGCCAGTGCCGAGGCGTTCGAGGACCCGCCTCGCACTGTGCTGTACCCCGGTGAAGCGGAATTGATCAGCCGGGCAGTAGACAAGCGGCGCCGTGAATTCCGCACCGTTCGCCATTGCGCCCGGCAGGCCCTGGGCCAGCTGGGGCTGCCCCCGGTGGCGGTGCTCCGCGGCCAGCACGGGGAACCGCTGTGGCCGCCAGGCGTGGTGGGCAGCATGACTCACTGCACTGGCTACCGGGCCGCGGCCGTAGCCCGCAGCTGTGAGATCTACGCACTGGGCATTGATGCCGAACCGAATGCACCACTGCCGGCCGGAGTATTAGACATGATCGCCCTGGTCAATGAGCGACAACAGCTATCCCAGCTGGCGGCCACCGACCGGACAACCTGCTGGGATCGGCTCCTTTTCTCCGCCAAGGAAGCTGTCTACAAGGCATGGTTTCCGTTGGCGTACCGCTGGTTAGGGTTCGAGGACGCCGCCGTCACCATCACACTCGACACAACCGATCCCGCGCAAGGCACCTTCGTTGCCCACCTCCTGGTACCGGGGGTCACCGGCACCGGTCACCCGCTCACCCAGTTGGACGGTCACTGGCTGCGCAGCGGCGAGCTGGTGCTCACCGCCATCACCCTGCTGCCGCCGGTACTCCGACGTCCGGGCCGCGAAGTCGCTACGATCCCGGCTCGAGATTGATCTAGTCTGACCCGAGAGACGGGGGGTGAGCGCATGGTCGTCGCGCTTGGGGTGCCCGAGTCCACCCGTGGCTTGCTGTTCGACCTGGACGGCGTGCTTACCCAGACCGCCAAGCAACACGCCGCAGCGTGGAAGCTGATGTTCGACGAGTTCCTGGCACAACGTGCCCAGGACACGGGCGAGCCATTCGTGGCGTTCGACTCCGGCGCCGACTACGCCACCTACGTTGACGGCAAGCCTCGGCTGGCCGGCACTCAGGCGTTTCTCGCCTCTCGGCATATCGAGCTGCCCACCGGCACACCGCAAGACCCGGCCGGCACCCCGACCGTGCATGGTCTGTCCAACCGCAAAAACGACCTGGTCCTGGAACTGATCAGAACCGAGGGGGTGACCGTCTACCCGGGTTCAGTGCGTTACGTGCATGCAGCACGCGACGCCGGCCTGCCCTGCGCGGTGGTGACATCCAGCGCCAACGCCGAACAGGTGCTCACCTCCGCGCAGCTTTCCGAGCTATTCGATGCCCGTGTTGACGGGTTAGTCGCCGCCCGCGACGGGCTTGCCGGTAAACCCGCGCCAGACACCTTCCTGGCCGGCGCCCGATCGCTCGGGGTGCCGCCAGCGGCGGCCGCCGTGTTCGAAGATGCGCTGGCGGGCGTGGCAGCGGGCCGAGCAGGACATTTTGGCTATGTCGTCGGGGTGGACCGGGTCGGGCAGGCTGATGCGTTGCGGGCCCACGGCGCCGATATCGTCGTCCGCGACCTCGCGGAGCTACTGGGGCGGACATGATCGAGCAGCAGCGATTCGCCGTTGAGCCTTGGGCCGTCCGGGAGTGCAAGCTGGACCTCGCCGCCCTGGGCCACACTGAGTCGGTGTTTGCGCTGGCCAACGGGCACATCGGGCTACGCGGCAATCTCGACGAGGGCGATCCGCACTCGCTGCCCGGCAGTTACCTGAACTCCTTCTACGAGCTGCGTCCACTGCCCTACCCCGAGGGTGGCTACGGCTATCCCGAATCCGGTCAAACGATTATCAACGTGACCAACGGCAAGCTGATCCGGCTGCTGGTCGACGACGAGCCGCTGGACGTGCGCTACGGCGAGCTGCGCTCGCACGAACGCACTTTGGACTTGCGGGCGGGCACGCTCAGCCGCCGGTTGGAGTGGGTATCCCCGGCCGGTAAAGCGGTGCGAGTGGCCTCGCAGCGAATGGTGTCGCTGGTTCAACGGGCCATCGTTGCGATCAACTACGACGTCGAGCCGGTCGACGACCCGGTGCTGCTGGTGCTGCAGTCCGAGCTGTTCGCCAACGAGCAGCTTCCTCCAGCCACCCAAGACCCGCGGGTGGCCGCGGCGCTGTCTGAACCGCTGGTCTCTGAGCAGTACCGGTGCAACGACACCGGAGCGACGCTGCTGCACAGCACCCGCCGCTCCGGGTTGCGGATGGCCGCGGCGATGGACCACGAGGTAATGGGGCCGTCCCGCACGGAGTTTCACTCCTCGGCGACTGAACACGTCGCACGGACGACGGTGATCTGCCGGCTGGAGCCGGGCCAGCGGCTGCGGGTGGTGAAGTACGTGGCCTATGGCTGGTCCTCACGACGGTCGTTGCCGGCGCTCAACGACCAGGTCCGGGCGGCGCTGGCGGCCGCGCGGTACACCGGCTGGACCGGACTGACCAACGAACAGCGCCGCTATCTCGATGACTTCTGGGCCGCGGCCGACGTGGAGGTCGAGGGCAACGCGCAACTGCAGCAGGCGGTTCGGTTCGCGTCCTTCCATGTGCTGCAGGCCGGGGCGCGGGCGGAAAAGCGGGGCATCCCTGCTAAGGGTCTGACCGGCCCGGGATACGACGGCCACAGCTTCTGGGATACCGAGACATTCGTGCTGCCGATGCTCAGCCATACCGTGCCGGACGCGGCCGCTGACGTGCTGCGCTGGCGGCAGCAGACCCTCCCGCTGGCTCTGGAGCGTGCCGCGCAGCTCGGGCTGGCCGGTGCGGCATTTCCCTGGCGAACGATTCGTGGCCAGGAATGCTCGGGGTACTGGCCGGCCGGTACCGCGGCCTTCCACGTCAACGCCGACATCGCCGACGCGGCGATCCGCCACGTGATCGCCACCGGCGATGCTGATTTTGAGCGTGATGTGGCGCTGGAGTTGCTGATCCAGACGGCCCGGCTGTGGCGTTCGTTGGGCCATCACGACCTGGAGGGCAACTTCCGCATCGACGGCGTGACCGGGCCGGACGAGTACAGTGCGGTGGCCGACAATAACGTGTTCACCAACCTGATGGCGCAACGGAACCTGCGCGCCGCGGCCGAGGCTGTGCTGCGGCACCCGGATCAGGCCGCCACCTTCGGGGTTGACGCCGAAGAGACCGCGTCCTGGCGAGACGCCGCGGCCGGGATGGTGATTCCCTACAATCTCAAGCTCGGTGTGCACCCCCAGGCCGAGGGCTTCACCGAGCACGCACCCTGGGATTTTGCCCGCACGTCGCCGGAGCAATACCCGTTGCTGCTGCACTTTCCCTACTTCGACCTGTACCGCAAGCAGGTGGTGAAACAGGCTGATCTGGTGCTGGCCATGCACCTGTGCCCGGAGGCGTTCACCGCCGAGCAGAAGGCCCGCAATTTCGCCTACTACGAGCGGATCACCGTCCGCGACTCATCGTTGTCGGCGGCCACCCAGGCGGTGTTGGCCGCCGAGACCGGACACCTCGATCTGGCTTATGACTACCTGTGCGAAACCGCGCTGGTGGATCTGGCGGATCTGGCCAACAACACCGACCACGGCCTGCACATCGCGGCGCTGGCTGGTGCATGGTCGGCGCTGGTGGCTGGATTCGGCGGGATGCGCCACCTCGACGATGGCGGGCTAGCCTTCGCGCCCCGACTGCCCGAGGCGTTGACCAGGATCACCTTCCGGTTGCGCTGGTGCGGCCGGCGCTTGCGAGTTCAGATCCTTCCCGGACAGGCGGAGTACCAGCTGCTTGAAGGAGAGGACCTCCAGCTGTACCACTACGGGCAGCTGGTCAGAATCACCGCGGGCACACCGCTGGCCCAGCCGATCCCGCCAACCCCGCCGACCGATCAGGTGGCGCAGCCGGTGGGACGCGAGCCGCTCGCTCGCCGGCTGCGCGAGGCAGCCAGCTAGTGGCCAACTCGTACAGCCGTGGATCGCCCAGCCACGACCGCGGGCCGATATGCTGCACCCACAGCGCGGCGATCGCGACGCCAAAACCCAAGCTGCGCTCTGGATC
>DASQVU010000378.1:0-4215 GCA_035640615.1 Pseudonocardiaceae bacterium | reverse complement strand
AGCAGCCGGAGTTGGGTCGCGGGCGCCAAGACCGGAACGGCCTCCGTTTGAGCATTCCGTTGCCTGGGCAATACAGGTCGTCGCCCGTTGTCCGCGTGGTTTGCAGTAATGGGGCGTAGCTGGCCCCGTCAACGACCGTGGCCGGCCAGTGAGCGGAGCGAGCCTATGGATCAGCCCGACGGCCGGAGATACGAGTAGTCGGCTACTCTCACCCGGCGCCGGCGGGTACGCACGGCTTCAGTTGCCGTGCATGAGGGGGCTAGTTCAGCACGGTCGGAGACGCCGAGTTTGGCGCAGGCGCGGTAGAGGTGGCCTTCGACGGTGCGGACTGAAAGGGTGAGCCGGTCGGCGATTTGCCGGTTGGACAATCCGTTGGCGGCCAGCGTGACGATTTCGCGTTCTCGCGCGGTCAGTGGCAAGGGCGCGGCCAGCTCCGCCAGGGCCGGGGTGCGGGCGCCCTCGCAGGCTTGGGCCAGCCGGTGGGCGCGGCTGGTTGCAGCCTGCGCCGAACCTCGCTGTCCGTGACGGTAGTGCGTGGCGGCGGCTTGCGCGGCGGCGTCAGCGGCCAGCAGCAGCGCGCCCATCGCCTCCAGTTGCACCGAGGCGGCATGGAGCGCGGCACCGTCGCGGCCGCTAGCGCGGCGGCGTGCGCGGCCGCGGCGGGTGCACGCGGGCCGTCAACTTGGATGGCCAACTCAGCCAGCCGGTCGGCGACCGTGCGGTCCCCGAAGCACACCGCGGTATGCAGCGCGACCACTTCCACGGCGGGCTGATCTTGGGCCGCGGCCAGCTGTGCCGCTTGGCGGCACACTGCCACAGCCTCGCTGAGGCAGCCGTCGGCGGCGGCCATCCACGCCTTGCCCAGCTGGAGCTCTGGCTTGATGTGGGCGAATCCCGGATGCTCCGCGGCGGGAGCCATCCACCGCCACGCATCCCGTGCGGAGGCCGCATCGCCAGCCATCCCCAGCGCCCCATGCGGGTCCACCGGCAGCGTGAACGTCGGAACGCTCGCCGCAAGGGCCTCACGGAACCACCGCGCCGCGGTGTGTACCTGGCCGCGGGTCTGGGCAACGGCGCCGCCCATGGCGCAGACAACCCCATACTCGAATCCGGTGGTGCCCTCGCAGCACTCGCGATAGCGCCGCGCGGCCTCCTCGGCGGCATCCAGCAGACCGGCCAGCAACAGCCCGTGGACCCACGATGAACCAATAATGACTGCCTGATGCAGCCCGGTTTCGAACCTCTCCGCCCGGGCATCGATCCACTGCACTCTGGCGGCAAGCCCGTCGAGGTGACCCTGCGACCCGCGCGCAGCGATCAGACTCCAGGTCGCCAGCTGCGTCGCGGGCGGTGGGCAGCGTGGATGTGCCAGCACCGTAGCGGCGCCTGCAGCCGCCTGAACGACTTGGCCGAGGAAGCCAATCAGTACCGAGCGCATCGCCGACAGTTCCAGCACGGCGGCGTCATCGGAAAGAGCCTCCAGCACGGCGTCGAGCACGGCCATCGCTTCGGCGGGACGGGCCAGCCCAAAGAGCAAGTTGGCTGCCCGCGGTTCCGCGACCTGGACTCGTTCGACATCGGTACGGGCTATGGCGGCCACCGTGGCAAGCTCGCTTTCGGTCTCTGCCGCACGGGGAGGACCGGACCAGTGCAACGCGGTGCCCAGGAGCAGCCGGGGTTCAATTCCGCCGCCCGCGGATATCGCGGCCCGAGCGAGTTGTTCGGTTAGCGCGAGGTCTCCCAGCTCCGCCGCACGGTGCGCGGCCTTGGTCAGCAACGCCGGATCCGGTGGTAGGTCGGATTCCACCGTCAACAGCGCGCGGCGCAGGGTGTCACCAGCGCGCCGCTCCCCGGTACCGGCCAGCGCATCGGCTAGCCGCCCGCACAACCGGCGAGCGCGCAAGGTGCCGATCTGCGCCCGTTGCAGCTCGCCATAGAGCGGGTGGGCCAGCCTTGCCTGCAGCCGCCGCCGGTCCGGGTACACCTCCACCAGCCCCCGCGCCTCGGCCTGCTCTACCGCTGTTGAATCAGTCAGCCCCACCAGCAGCGGCACACCCAACGGCTCGCCGAAGGCCAGCACCTCGATGACAGCCTTCACCGTGTCGGGTAATTGACCGATCCGCGCGGACAGCAGGTCCACCAGTCCCGGCGACAACTTCGGCGAACCCGACCACAACCACAGCCCCTCCGCCCGATATAACCGCCCGGCCTCAAACTCACCGTCGACCAGGTGCCGCAGGTACAGCACGTTGCCCTGAGTAATCGACCACAGCCCCCGCGCAGCGACGGAGTCAATCACACCGCCCAGCGCAGCCTCCAGCAATGCAGTGGTCTCATTAGGCGACAGCGGCTGCAGTTCAACCCGCGATAGATGACCGTCCTTCCATAGCGCGGTCACCGCATCCGGCGCGGTCTCCCCACTGCGCAACGTGAGCACCACACTCGCGGCCCGGCGCAGCACCAGCTGGTGGACCAGCATCGCTGACAGCTCATCGAGCAGATGTGCATCATCGACCCCAATGACGACGCCTGCCTTGCCGCCACCAGCCAGCAGCGCAGCGCTGGCCTGACGCACCAACCGAGCCGGATCCGGGCCCACCACACCCAGCGCCGCCGCGAACGCACCCAACGGCAGCGCTCGCGCCGAGGCCGTCCCCACCACCCACCGGGTCAGCGCACCGCGCTGCTTGGCGATAGCCAGCGCCTCACGAGCCAACCGAGTCTTACCAACTCCAGCCCCGCCAGCCAGCACGACGCCCGCTGGCCCAGCGCGGTGCCCAGTCAGCCCATTGATCACGCTGAGCTCTTCGGTCCGCCCAATAAGCGGCCACATTGCGGGCACCACCAAATGGTAGGGGCTGCGATGTTCACCCGGATGAGATTTTATTACCGTCGGCTAACCAGGCTTGAGCCAACCGGTAATTCCTGCCTCGTAGCGCTCCATCGATGACGACGCACCTCACCCCTGCTGGGTGGTCCCTCGCCCCTCAGGGTTAGTCGTCGTACCCGCAGGTGCACCGATCGATTAGGGCACCTCCAGAGCGAAGAACACATGCCGGAGGTATCCGCCCCCGCTGTCATCAAGACGTGGCGGATGGTGGACGCTCCCCCGTAATGGCCGAGCTTAAGCAACTCGCCCTGGATTCTCTGGATCCCCCGCAGGGATTCTCCCTGGCCATGCTTGATCACCTCGGTCACGGTGACGGAAACGGGCGGACCTCCAACGCGATGCGGATAGCTTTCCCGGCAACCAGGCGACGATACCAACGCCGGACTGTGCCCGGTGGGACCACAATGCGTTACAGCGCATTACACCGCATGTGTTGCCGAATTCGTTGGCCTTCCTCGCTCGGGCAATGGACGATCCGTACGGATCGCCCGTTGCTTTTTCCTCCCTCCGCGACAATGCTCGCGTTAGCGAAGTTTGCCCATGTTGGTGAATTGGGACGATAACGCCCGCGTATTGCTGACGCATTGGCGAAACGGGAGAGAATCGGCCGAAGTCGGTGTGTCGTGACGCGGTCGTCGCCATCGGCCAGCGCGTGAATGTATTCGAGATTGTCATGGCGGCGTTCCCTTCGGCTCAGTGAGACGTGCGTAGTAGAGCTATCGCATAGCCAGCTCTGCCGCCACGACCACAGGCTCAAACACGACGGAGGCTGGCGGCTCGACCAGCCCGAAGCGGGCCAGTTCCAGTGGACGAGCCCCGAGTAATAACACACATTGGGGGGCACTGGATTTGTGGCGTCGTCTTCGCCGAAGATCTCTCCCTGACCGCACTGGCACTGGTCCCGCCGTGATGGTCCCTGCGCAACCTCCCCTCAGCCACCGGGTTCCACAGGTCGGTCACCTACGGTGAGCAGCAGTTCATCCTGCCCGTTCGTACTCGTTGATCAATGTGGGTGCCAAATAGCTCATCCACAGCGGTGACCTGCCGCGTCGCTCGACGGTGACCATTGGGCATGATCACCGGTCGTAGCGATGCGACTGCTCTATTTCATCTTCCGGAGCTGGTGGCATGGCTTGGACTGCTGGCCCATAGTTCGAGGTCGAAGAATGTAGAAATCCTGCTGGTGTTACGTCATGAGATCGCGGTGCTGCGTCGCCAGGTCAGACGGCCGCGGCTGTCGTGGGCGGATCGGGCGGTGTTTGCGGCACTGACTCGGCTGGGGGCCCGGGCCTGCCAGCGGCCTCGGATCGTCACTCCAGCCACGA
>DASQVU010000377.1:0-8602 GCA_035640615.1 Pseudonocardiaceae bacterium | reverse complement strand
CGCACGCCGGCGTGCATGTTCTCGACGGTCGGACTGTCGAGATCGGCGGGTTGCGTTGGGGGTTTGTCGGCGGTGGTCTGTTACCGAGTGGAGTCGTGCCGCAGGGTGAGCCGGTGTTCCGGTCGTACCTGCGTACCCCTGAGCAGTACGCAGCGGCTGTTGCCGCGCTGGGACGCGTCGACATGTTGGGCAGCCACATCCCGCCCGCGGTCCCGGAGCTGCTCTACGACGTCGATGCCCGGCGACCCGAAATCGGCTCGGACCACTTGCTCGGGCTAATCCGGCGGGACCGTCCCCGAGCCGCGTTTTTCGGTCACGTTCACCAGCCGCTGGCCCGTCGAGTCCGGGTGGGTCGCACCGAATGCATCAACGTGGGGCATTTCCAGCGCACCGGGGTCCCTTATGTGGTCAGGTATTGACCATTCCCGCCGGGATCTGACCGGTAGCCTGCGCGCATGACTGACCGGTCCACCCAGTCCATCGTCATCAACGCCAGTCCCGAGGCGATCATGGATGTGATCGCCGACTTCGCGAGTTACCCCCCAGTGGGCGGCGGCGAAGAAAGCCGAGGTGATGATTCCCGGCGATGGTGGTCGGACGGAGCAAGTCCGGTTCACGATGGACGCCGGCCTGCTTAAGGACGTCTACGTGCTACGTCTGGTCGGCAGACGGGCTGACGGTGGCCTGGGAACTAGTCGAGGGCCAGCTGCAGAAAGCGCAGCACGGCTCCTACGTCCTCAAACCGCTGGGTTCGGCAGCGGCAGTAACTTCCACCAAGGTGACCTACAGCGTGGAAGTTGATCTCACGATCCCGCTGATCGCAATGGTGAAGCGTAGGGCCGAAAAGGTCACCATGGACACCGCGCTCAAAGGGCTCAAGCACAGGGTGGAACTGCTGGCTCATCCTATGCTCGCAAGCCTCACAGCTGCGCTCCATCGTCGGATTCCTCCGCTGACGGGCCGGGCCGCAAGCCGATCACGAGCCAGCCAATTCCGGCGGTGACAGTAAGGAGACCCAGCGGGGTCGCCACCCGCTCGGGTAAGTCCAGCACGTTCGGCGCGGCCAGCAACAACGCTCCCGCGGTCAGGGCGAGCACGCCGCCCACCGTGCGCGGCCTGGGCATCGGCAGCGGTGGTGGCTCCGGCGGGTCGAAGTGCTCGTCGTCGGTGTGTGCCGTGGAGTCCCGCGCAGACCAGCTGGGTACATCTGACTCGGCTCGTAATCCGGCGACGATACGGGCGAATGCGAGGTCGGTATCCTCCACGCTGTCTCCCGGACTGTCGTTCGGACGGGACTGCCGTGCTCGGCCGTCACGCTCCTCAGGGTCGAGATAGCTCAACTGGCGACACCACTCCTCGTGCTCGGGCAGGCTCGCTGCGAGCTTGACAGTACCGGCTTCGGCCCGCACCAGGCGTGCCTGCTTGTTCAGCCGGAAGCCTGGTCGGCCAGCGCTGCCTACGCTGGGATGCCTGGCCATTACGTCCCGGTTTCCGCCGACGCAAGTGGTCCGGCGGAGGCGGCATTAACTATCGTGCTCCGTAAGCTGGTTAGCGCGCTCGCCCGGATGGTGAGGAAAGGATCGGTAGGCGGTGTTTTACTGGCTGCTCAAACACCTGCTGCTAGGCCCGATCATGAAGCTGACATGTCACCCGCAGGTCCAGGGCGCCGAGTACATTCCCAAGCGCGGTGGCGCAATACTGGCCAGCAACCACCTCGCAGTCGCCGACTCGTTCTTCCTGCCACTGATGATCCGTCGTCGGGTGACATTCCTCGCCAAGCGGGAGTACTTCACCACCCCAGGGGTACGCGGATGGCTCAAGCGGCAGTTCTTCAAGGCCGCCGGCCAGGTGCCCATCGACCGGTCCAGCGGATCGGCCGCTCAGGCCGCGTTGGACACCGGAGTCCGGTTACTCAATGCGGGCAAGCTGCTCGGGATCTACCCCGAGGGCACCCGGTCACCGGATGGCCGGTTGTACAAGGGCAAGACGGGCGTTGCCCGGATGGCACTGGAGGCCGGGGTTCCGGTGATCCCCGTGGTGATGGTGGGGACCGACAAAGTCAGCCCCGCCGGCACGAAGATGTGGCGCCCGCATCCGGTGGAAGTCCGCTTCGGTGCGCCGCTGGACTTCTCCCGCTATGCGGGTATGGCTGGTGACCGGTTCGTGGAGCGATCCATGGTCGACGAGATCATGTATGCCTTGATGGATCTTTCCGGCCAGGAATATGTGGACATCTACGCTACGTCGATCAAAGAACGCGAGGCCGCACCGCCGCGGCTGACCCTCAAGGCGTCCTGACTCCTCCGCCGCCCCGACCTGCGTAGGCTGGCCGACCGTGCGGTTCTTCTACGACTGCGAGTTCATCGAAGACGGCGTCACCATAGACCTCATCTCTATCGGGGTGGTGGACGAGCAGGGTCGCGAGTACTACGCGGTGTCCACGGAGTTCGATCCGCAGCGGGCTGGCGCGTGGGTCCGATCCCACGTGCTGCCCAAGTTGCCCCCTCCCGGCGACCAGGCCTGGCGCAGCCGCGCAGCCATCCGGGACACCCTGCTGGAATTCCTCACCGCGCCTGGCGAGCGGGTGGAACTGTGGGCCTGGTTTGCTGCCTACGACCACGTCGCCCTGGCGCAGCTGTGGGGACCGATGCCGGCGTTGCCGAAGGAGTTACCTCGATTCACTCGAGATTTGCGGCAGCGCTGGGAGGACGCCGGC
This sequence comes from Pseudonocardiaceae bacterium, assembly GCA_035640615.1. Taxonomy (GTDB): domain Bacteria; phylum Actinomycetota; class Actinomycetes; order Mycobacteriales; family Pseudonocardiaceae. The sequence goes on along the minus strand of DASQVU010000377.1, from coordinate 5,886 downwards.
AAGCCGGCACTGCCCCCGCCACCCAATGACGCCCACGACGCCGTAGCGGACGCCCGGTACAACTTGATCCGGTGGCGGGTGATCGAGCAGCACCGCATGGCACAGCAGAGCCGACCCCGTTGACCTCTCGTTTTGCTCATTGATCCGGCTCGTGCCAGGCTCTCGGCCGTCAAACGGCTAACGGCAGGGAAAGGGCGAAACTACATGCGCATCGGCGTGCTGACCGGAGGCGGTGACTGCCCCGGCCTCAATGCGGTGATCCGGGCAGTCACCCGCAAAGGAATCGAGGTCTACGGCCACGAGATCGTTGGTTTCCGGGACGGCTGGCGGGGCCCCATGCAGGGATTGGTCCAGCCGCTCGGTCTGGCTGACGTGGAGCACATCCTCCCGCTCGGCGGCACCATCCTGCGCACCTCGCGCACCAATCCCTACCGTGAGGGCGGCACCGAGCAAGTCAGGCGCACCCTCACCGAGCACGGCGTAGATGCCCTGATCGCAATCGGCGGCGAGGACACCCTGGGGGTGGCCAGCCGGCTCAGCGAGGACGGGCTTTTCGTCGTGGGGGTGCCGAAGACCATCGACAACGACTTGAGCGCCACCGACTACACCTTCGGCTTCGACACCGCCGTGCACATCGCCACCGAGGCGATCGATCGGTTGCGCACCACCGCCGAATCGCACCACCGGGCGGCGGTGGTCGAGGTGATGGGTCGCAACGCGGGCTGGATCGCGTTGCACTCCGGGATGGCCGGTGGCGCGAATGTCATCCTGATCCCGGAACGGCCATTCTCCGTCGACCGGGTGTGCGAATGGGTCGTGCGCTGCCTCAAGCGGGATGACGCCGCGATTGTCGTGGTCGCCGAAGGGGCGGTACCAGAAGGTGGCGCAGAATGGCTGGCCGCCGCGGACGTCGACGCCTTCGGTCACAAGCGCCTCGGCGGTGTTGGCAACTGGCTGGCCGACGAGATCGCCCGCCGCACCGGTGCCGAATCGCGCGCTGTCGTATTGGGACACATCCAGCGTGGCGGCAAACCGACCGCCTACGACCGGGTGCTGGCCACTCGGTTCGGAGTGCATGCGATCGACGCGGTGCACGAGGGTGACAGCGGGGTGATGGTGGCGCTGCGCGGCACCGATATCGTCCGGGTGAAGCTCGCCGAGGCGACCGCGGCGGTCAAGACTGTTCCGCAGGGCCGCTACGCGGAAGCCGAGGTCTTCTTCGGTTAACGGCACCCAGACCGGTGCCCGCCGGGTGGGCCCACTGAACTGACACTGCACCGCACCCCTACGCTCAAGCACCGTGAACTGGACCGTGGACGTGCCGATCGACATGCTGCCGGAATTACCGCCACTGCCCGCTGATCTGCGTGCCAAGCTCGACGCTGCGTTATCGCTTCCGGCCGCCCAGCAACCGAGCTGGCCTGACCCTGACGTGGTACGCAACGTCCGCACGGTGCTGGAAAGCGTCCCGCCGATTACGGTGCCTCCTGAGGTGGACCAGCTGCGGGACCAGCTCGGGGCGGTCGCCCGCGGTGAGGCCTTCCTGCTGCAGGGCGGGGACTGCGCCGAGACCTTCGCCGACAACACCGAGCCACACCTTCGTGGCAACATCCGCACGCTGCTGCAGATGGCGGTGGTACTCACCTACGGGTCGAGCCTGCCGGTGGTGAAGGTTGGGCGGGTAGCCGGTCAGTACGCCAAGCCGCGGTCCGCGCCGGTCGACGCGCTCGGCCTGCCGTCCTACCGCGGTGACATGATCAACTCGTTGGTCCCGTCACCGGAGGCGCGGGTACACGACCCATCGCGGATGATCCGCGCCTACGCCAACGCGGCTGCCGGAATGAACCTGGTGCGGTCGCTGACCCTGGCCGGCATGGCGGACCTGCACAGAGTGCACGACTGGAATAAGGACTTCGTGCGCCTATCCCCGGCTGGTGCTCGCTACGAGGCGCTGGCCGGGGAAATCGACCGCGGACTGCGCTTCATGTCGGCATGCGGGGTGGAGGACTCGTCACTGCGCTCCACCGAGATCTACGCCAGTCATGAGGCGCTCGTTCTCGACTACGAGCGTGCCATGCTGCGGCTCGACTCCACCGGCCCGCTGCCCCGGCTGTATGACCTGTCCGCACACTTCCTGTGGGTGGGCGAGCGTACCCGGGCGCTGGACGGGGCGCATGTCGCGTTCGCCGAGCTGCTGGCCAACCCGATCGGGGTCAAGCTAGGCCCCAACACGACGCCGGACCAGGCCGTCGAGTACGTCGAGCGGCTCGACCCACAGGGCATACCGGGCCGACTCACGTTGATCTCCCGGATGGGCGCGCAGCGGGTCCGCGACCTGTTGCCTGAGCTTGTGCAGAAGGTCACCGCCACCGGGCATCAGGTGATCTGGCAGTGCGACCCGATGCATGGCAACACCATCGAGTCCTCCAGCGGGTACAAGACCCGGCACTTCGACTGGATAGTCGACGAGGTGCAGGGCTTCTTCGAGGTGCACCACGCGTTGGGCACTCATCCCGGCGGCATCCATGTCGAGCTGACCGGCGAGGACGTCACTGAATGTCTGGGCGGCGCTCAGGATATCTCCGACGCGGACCTGTCTGGCCGCTACGAGACCGCCTGCGATCCCCGCCTCAACACCCAACAGGCTCTCGAGCTGGCCTTCCTAGTCGCCGAAATGCTCCGCTCCTGACCCACCCCGGAAACCGCAGACGGGCGAAGAGTGCTAGGAGCTGGTGAGGGCTACGGTGGTACCCTCGCGTACCGCTTGGCCTGGCGGGGGTGACTGGGTGACCACCCGGTTTCCGAAACCAACCAAGCCGCCGAGGTTACCGAGGAACCCACCGAAGCCGCCGAGCTGCTGGCTGACCGTGCTGTTCAGACCCGCATCCGCGAGCACCTGGCGCGCCTGGTCCACCGGAAGGCCGACCACATCGGGTACCACCGACGCGGTGCTGACCAGGAGGGTGACGTTCGTGCCGCGGGCCAGTCCGGTACCGGCCCTGGGGTCGGTGCCGATCGCCCGTCCACCCGCTATCTGACCGTCGAACTGCCGCCGCACCTGCACGTTCAAGCCGGCCCGGGTGAGGGCGGTGACCGCTTCAGCCTGGCGCATCCCGCGTACATCTGGCACCGTGACCGGCGCTGGGCCCTTGCTGACCACCACCGTGACCGCTGCGCCGACCGTGAGCACGGTGCCTGGGGCCGGTCGCAGCCTGATCACCGCGCCAGCCGGGATGGCGTCATCAAAGTCCTCAGCGTTGCGCGGGTTCAGGTCTGCCTGCTGGATCGCCCGTTCGGCGTCGGCGATGGCGCTGCCCGGCGCCACGTTGGGCACCACCGGATGCCCAAGGGAGATCACCACGGTGATGTCCGAGCCGCGGGCCGCTCGCTGGCCCGCTGCCGGATCGCTGCGAATCACCACATCGTCCGGCACGGTGTCGTTGTGGTCTTCGACGACGCGAGCCTTGAGATCCGCAGAGGCCAGCGCGGCCGGCACTGCCCCACGAGGCAGGCCTGCCAGGTTGGGAACCACGGTCCACCGACCGCTACCCAACCACCATGCACCCACCCCTACCGCGCTGGCGAGCAGCAGCACGATCACCATCCAGGCAAGGAATGCGCGCCGGTTGCGTGCGCGCTCCCGGTGGTAGGAATCCGCGCTGAACTCCACCCTGCGCAGGGGAGATTCCAAGGCGGTCAGCACTGGGACGCCTGCCGGCCTTATCGGATGTGCCAGTGGTTCACCCATCTCAGCACCGGTCCTGGTCAGCGCCCGCGTTCCGCGCGGTCCCACCTGGGGCTGCGCGGTCAACGTGGTCGCGGCTGTCTCATCCGCGGTGCTCGGTACCGGGATCGGTACTCGGTCGATCCCTAACTCCGCCCGCAGCGCCTGCAGCGCGTGCAAGAAGGCCGCCGCGTTCGGCGGGCGGGCAGCGGGATCCCGACGGGTGGCCCGCACGATCAGCTCGTCCAACGCAGCGGGCAGCACCGCCCCCAGGCTGCTCGGAGCCGGCATGTCGTCGTTCACGTGACGGTAGGCCACCGATAGCGCAGTCTCGCCGGTGTAGGGCGGTGCCCCGGTCAGCATCTCGAACAGCAGCACCCCGGTCGCGTAAACGTCGCTACGGGTGTCGGCCGCACCCGTCGCGACCTGCTCGGGCGATAGGTAGGCCACCGTGCCGAGAATGACGTCCCCAGTGCTGTTAGTGGCTTCTGCGGCTGCGCGCACGAGCCCGAAGTCGGCCACCTTCACGACGCCACCCCGGCCGATCAGGACGTTCTCCGGCTTGATGTCCCGATGGACCAAGCCTTCCTGATGCGCTGCGGCCAGTGCTGAAAGCACCATCTCAATCACCGACAGTGCCAGCGGCACGGGCAGGCTGCCGCGCTGGCGCAGCAGGTCCCGCAGCGTCCCGCCGTCGACCAGTTCCATCACCAGGTACGCGCAGTCACCAGCGACAGACGAGTCGACACCTTGGTCGTGGACGCCCACGACACCGGGGTGATGCAGCCGGGCCGCGGCACGCGCCTCCCGTTCGAACCGTTGCAGGAAGGCTGGGTCAGCGGCGAACCGCGGAGCCATCACCTTGATGGCGACGGGACGTTCCAGGCGGGTGTCCGTGCCGCGGTACACGGTGGACATGCCGCCACGGGCCAGCACTGGGCCAACCCGGTAGCGCCCGTCCAGCAGGGTGCCGACCAGGTTGTCGTCGTGCTCGGACCCCGGCCATTCCACAGTCCGAGGATCGTACGGACTCCCCGCGCGCCCCGAACGGCGGAAGGATACGGCGAGCGGGTATGGCATGGTGACCACTGTGAGCGATCTGCCTATCGCCCCGGACGTGCTCGATCCCGCGGTGGTGGTGCTGCCGTTGCCCGACGTGGCGCAACGGCTAGGTCTACCGGTCACCCGGATCCACCAGATGCTGCGCGATGGGCAACTGCTCGGCATCCGCCGCAACGGGATCGCCGTCGTGCCGGCTGAGTTTCTCAGCGGTAATGCGGTGGTGAAGGGACTGCCCGGCACGATCACCTTGCTGCGTGATGCCGGCTACTCAGCTGAGGAGATTCTGCGATGGCTGTTCACCGCAGAGGACTCGCTGCCCGGCACCCCGATCGGCGCATTGCGAACCGATCGGGGTCGTGAGGTGAAGCGCCGCGCCCAAGCAATGGGATTCTGACAGCCGGCCCCGTCAGGCTATCTTGACGTAAAAGTCCTGACTGGGCGATTGTGACTGGTATTTTCGGGCTTTCCTCCCGGGCTCCGATCCGATCGCGGTATTCTCGCCACTTCGCGATGATCGCGTGGGGATTATGGCTGGCCAAGGGAGGAAACAATGCTGGGGAAGCTGGGGAAGCTGGTGGTACTGGCGGGGTTAGTCGAAGGCGCCCGCCGTTTCGCAAAGGCCAACCCCGAGGCGGCCGGCAAGATCGCGGCGGCGGCTCTCGGACTCGTTGATCAGGCCACCAAGGGCAAGTTGCGCGCCCAGATCGATGCCGTGATGGGCAAGCTTCAAGGCGGCGGTGGAGACTGAGACGGCGCAGCACTAGGGCCGATCAGGACTGAAGCCAGGCCCGTCGAACCGGTCTATGGTGGTGAACTGTTCGACGGGCCGGCGCCGTAGCTTGCGGACGGTCCGCACCGGATGTCCCAAGGCGATCAGCCCGGCGACCGCGTAATCGTCCGGGATTCCGATCAACTCACGCACAGCTGGCTCCTCACGGACCAACACCGAGGTCAGCACGCCACCAAGCCCTTCATTACGCGCGGCCAGCAAGATGTTGTGCCCGAACGGGTAGATTGATCCACCACCGACGATGCTCTGCCGGTCCAGCCCATTGTCGACGCACGCCAGCGCACCGAGCTGGGCGATCAGCAGGAGCAGC
>DASQVU010000376.1:0-23978 GCA_035640615.1 Pseudonocardiaceae bacterium | reverse complement strand
ATGGGGTGACTGGCACGGCGACGAAGTCGGGGACAAGCACATCACGCGCCCCCCGATTGCCGTGCTGCACCGTCTACGGCGCCGCCGTTTCTTGTCGGCTGAGGAGTTCGCTTACGCGCGCGGACAGACGCAGCGGATCGTGAAGGTCACGCTACCCAGCCCCAGCCTGTTCGCCAACTTCTACGATCCGCAGTGCTCCCGTAGTGCTTACCCCAGTCTAGAAAGCTTCCTTGGTGACGTCGCTGAGATCCTGCGCGACGAGGTCGACGAGCTCGTCAGACTGGGCTGCCATTACGTCCAGCTGGACGCTCCGCACTATCCGCTGTTGCTCGATCCCGCCTATCGCGACTTCTACGCCAGCAGAGGCTGGCCGGCCCCGCGGTGGCTCGAACTGGGCCTCGAGCTAGACAACCTTGTTATCGGCCAGCGCCCGGGGGTGACGTTCGGTTTGCATCTCTGCCGCGGCAACCAGCAAAGCCGCTGGCTGGTCGAGGGCAGCTACGACTGGCTAGCACAGCGCCTGTTCCCTCGCATACACGCGCAGCGGCTGCTGCTGGAATACGACGACGCCCGCTCCGGCGGATTTCACCCGCTAGCTGCGGTACCCGAAGACAAGATCGCCGTACTCGGGCTCGTCAGCACCAAGACCAGACGACAAGAAACTGTCGACGAGCTACAGGCGCGCATCCGCAAGGCAGCGCGCCATGTGCCGCTCGAGCGCCTAGCGCTGTCCCCACAGTGCGGGTTTGCCACCTCCATCCTCGGTAACGCGCTCTCCACCGCCGACCAGCAAGCCAAGCTCCAGACGATCGTCACGACTGCCCAACGCGTCTGGGAATGACAAGCATCCCGGTCAGCTGCAAACACCGATTTCAGCGGGTCAACGACCTGATATTTGGGTACGCTGCCCAGATCCCCGTTACAGCTGGTACATCGCGTCCACGAAGCCCGCCGAATCCGCGAACTGGTCCAAGACGTCGAGCTGCTTACCGGGCCGTCGGCACCGGACATACGAGTGGGCCTGCATACACCGGCTGCGCTACCAATTTGGCAGGGTAGGGAGCGATCGAGGGCGCTAGGGTCGGCGCTATCTACCGACGGCAGGCCGGGCTTCATTAAAATGTGTGCGGTAAGCACCGAAATGAAGATTCTCGGTCTGATAAGCGTTAGTGAGCTTGGGTCGGGAAGTTGGCAAGATATGCCCGCGGTCGCAACGTCATGAAAGGCTATTTACGTCCGCTGCAGATGGGCGACCTGCTGGCTGCTGCCGACGCCGCCGCGCACGCCGTGTCCGCTTACCAACAGCGTGCTGCTGCGGGATCAGCGCATGCGGCGGTCGGCCGGCTCATCGGTTGGCACAGGCTTGTCAAGGTGCTCGCACCCCAGCGCTGATCATCATGGCAGCGCCGTTACCACTCACTAGACGGAACGAGAGATCATCAACCCTGGCCGGCCAAGGACTATCCAACAGCTCTACCGCGCCGGTGCCGAACTCGCCACCACTCACCGAGACCAACTCGCCGCCCTACTCCGCAGCGACTGATCAACCCACCCAGAAATCCTTCGATCGGTTCGTCACCACGTCGAGGACGAGCGCGCCGAAAGACTGGCTCCCTAAAAGGCCGACTCCGACCAAGGGGGCGACGTCGGCGACCGACTCGTGGGCTGTCGGAGAAACAGCAGCGGTTCGTTCGGTTGATCGCGCAGGCCGTCGCCGGGTCCAGGGGCGGGAGCGGCGCGGGCGGCTGACCGGGATGACCATGATCGCCGACCGGCCATCGGAGGTGGATGACCGGGTCGAGGTCGGCACCATCGCTGCACACGAGCAACGTCCGTCTCCGGCAAACCCGACATGCAACTAGTCTGCCGACCAGGCAGGGTCAACACCGACCCGTCCTGTTGCGACGTCCGCTGGACTTCGCCTAACGACCGCTGGAGCCAATCTCTTGACGAGACCCAGCGGAGCTGCGCGGCGCGCATGGCGGCCGGGTAGTACGCGAGTCACTGCCGAGACTGCCACATCAACGTTGCTCATCATCCGCTGTCGACGTTGGCAAGCCAGCGGTCGACCTAGACCGACTTCAAATTCGCGGCCTGAATGGCTTAAGCCGCTGACCCGTTTTCCCGGTGGCCGCTGCCACCCCCGTCCCGGGCGAACACCGTTCCGACGGCATCCACTGCCAGCGTTTCCTGGGAGAGCCTGCGAATCAGATCGCGGCTGCGGATCCGGTACATGCCCGCTGTCCTGGTCACCCCCAGCCGTTTGGCCCACCACCGGTCCAGATAGATCCAGTGATCGGGGCGCCGGACGCGGCCGGTAGCCGGTCTCGGCCGTGTCCGGCGATTCAAGGTCCATCCCTGAGCATGATCTTGCCGGCCTTGGGAGACATCCCGGGACGCAGAGCTGCATACGGTGTTCATCGGATTGCCGTCCTCTCCTGGGCGTGGACGCAGTGAAGTCGCCGGATTGACAGCGCAGCGATGGACTCACGTGGTGCGTCAGCAGGTGAGCTAGCACAAGACCACCGGCAGGGCAGCACGATCAACATCCATCATCACCATCCCACCGTCCCGCAACCAGCGTGAGTTTCTTGACGAAACTCACGCTACCGCGGTCAGTTCTTTCACGCAACCCACTCTGGTATCCTGGCTGTGGTAGGTGAGTGACGTGCTGGCGCGAACGTATGACGATCAGCTCTGCTCCATCGCCCGCGCCCTAGAGGTGGTCGGCGAGCGCTGGAGTCTGCTCCTCGTCCGGGACGCCTTCCTGGGGCGGAGCCGTTTCGAGCAATTCCAGACAAGTCTCGGCATCGGCCGCAACGTGCTCACCAACCGGCTTAGTCGGCTCGTCGAGGCCGGAGTGTTCGAGCGGATCCGCTACCAGCAGCACCCCGACCGCTTTGACTACCGACTTACCCCGATGGGCCGTCAGCTGCTCGTCCCCCTGCTGGCCCTCATGCACTGGGGTGATGACCATCTGGCCGGGCCGGCGGGCCCGCCTCGCCTCGCGCAGCATGCCGAGTGCGGCGGCGAGCTGCGCACCGCGCTGATCTGCCAGCAATGCCAATCCCCTGTCCCGGCCCACCAGGTGACCGTTGTCCCAGGACCGGGTCGGCACCCGCCCACATCACCCGCGCGCCCAGAGCTCCGAGTCGAGACAAGCACAGCATCAGCATCGGCGGATTCCTTCCCCGGGCGCGGTGAGCTCGCGCAGACCAGGGCCAAAGACGCGAACGCCTCCGAAGACAACATGGATGTGGGTCCTTAGCACTGCGAACTCGTCGCCGTCTAGGGCCGCACCCATCCTTCGAGCTCTCCCAAGGCGTACGCCATCGTGCGCTCGAGCGGCTCAGAGCGTCTTAACTAACCCTCCGCTGATGACGAAGTCGGTCTCGGCGATGTTGCCGCCCGATCACCCTGGCCAGCAACACGACCAGGTCGGCGACCTCTTGCGGGTGGGTGAAGTGGCCGGTCGAGGTGCCGGCGAGGGCCTGCTTGGCGACCTCGTCGGAAATGGCTGTCCGTGACCTTGACAACGGTAGCCTGCCCGGCAGCCGGATCAGCGCGATGACCCGATTCGACAAACGGTGCTGCCCCGCTTCAGCTTGCCCCGGACCCTGCCCGACTGATCCCATCCCAACCGGCACCGACCTCAAGCACTGCAGCACCCCCCGATGGGCACCCAGCGGCAGTCTTGCCACGCCATGGCGGTCAAGGCAAGCCGCCCCTACTCCGGGCTGACCTCGGCCATCTCCGACCAGGCCTCACCCGGCAAATCCTGATAGTTGATCTTCGGCTTCTCACTGATCACCCGAGACATAAACGGGAAGAAGTTCTGCGCGTGCTCGGTGGCCACGTGCGCCGAACCGGCGTCGGAATCGGCGAAAGTCTCGATGATGGCGAACTCGTTCGGGTTCTCCGAGTTCTCGTAGTAGTCGAACGAGACATTGCCCGGCTCCTGGCGCACGTCGGCGGTGTATTGCTTGATCCCGACCAGCCACTCGTCACGCTTCTCGGGACGGATCTTGACCTTGAGGACGATAAGGATCACGGCGGCCTCCGGAGGCGTCGATCGGTCGTCCGCCTCGTCGGCGACGTCGCGGACCTGGTTTCCAGTCAGTCTTCTCCAACTGCTTCACCCCTAACAAGACCGGAGAGCAGCTCTTGGGGCGGCCCTCCAACGTTGCCGAACGGCCCGACAGCCCCCGTTTGCGCAGGATAGGGGGCCTTTATCTAACATAACGACACTTCGGATCATGGAAAACAAGCCGTGTACCAGCTAAACAGCGCAGTGCCGCATTGACACCAGGTGCTGGGCGGCCGGCTCGCGTCTGGTCGAGGCCGGTGGCGGTGGCCTCCAGCCGGCCGCGCATCTCCGCGAATCTATGATCAACTTGGCGAAGCCGTCGGTGACCCGCGCGCGCAGACCGGTGAGGTCCTCGCGAATGGCGGTGAAGCTGACACGGTGGCCTGCCGAATCACGGATCGCACCGCGAATCTGCTCGACATCGCGGCCGGCCCCGCAGCTAGGACACGGGCCGCTGCCGCGTCCTGCTCGCTGTTGGACCTGCTCGGCGAGCTCGCGAGCCTGCGCGCCCAGCGTCGGCAGCGTTGGCATGGTGCAGTGCGCGCTCACGCAGCTACCGCCCAGCAATTCGCCGCCTACGAGTGCACCCCTGCCGGAGTAGCCCAAATTCCCTGCCGCTGGTACAGCGTGGAAGAACCGGAGGGCCACGGCTGCTCGACGCGGCCGTGCGAAACCTAGTACGCCCTTCACTGGGACAGCGACGCTAGCAGAGTTGGCCCAGAAGTAGTCCAATTGCCCCTAGTGGCGGTTTGACGTACCTGGTGCACCCGAGAATCGATACCATTCACCGGACGTGGCCCTTCCCCCTTAACGATCCCAGATCGAGTGATTCCAGATACCATGATTCAATTGATCATCCGTCCACCTGAATGCTGACGGTACTTCATGAACCCTTGTACGTAATACTCGACAGCGCTGGAAGCTTGAGCCTCTTTTCATGATCTGTTCGATGGGCTGCTAAGCTCGCCGCGCCCGATCCCGAGCACTACGAAAGGTAACAACATGGCTCAGCGCTTGGTCCGTTTCTCCGACCTAACCAATAAGATCATTGATGATGATGAAGTCGTGCGTATCGTCGTCGAACAACATCCAGCCCTTCAAAACGGTCCAGTAGAGCTCGAAGCCGCAGCTGATGAGGTCGAGGCAATCCGGGCAAGTGTGCTGAATGTTGTCAGCCTCAAACTTTATCCTGGCGATGGGTCAGTTCCCGAAACGGTCACCATGGAGGTCGAGGCATTCAATAAGCTCGCGAGCGACATGGACATGGTAGAGGTTCTGCGTAGAGCGCAGCCGGCCTACCCACCGCGCAGGCCAACCAAGCCGACCGCGGTGCCTGCAACAGACAAGTTGGATTACGCATCCTTAGAACATGCAGGTAAGCCACATCGAGGCAAGACCACAGACGCCGAGAAAGAGATTGTTAGGAGCAATCTCGATAAGATTAACGAGCGGCTGGAGCGAGACGGTATGCGAACGATCAGACTCGATGATCCGGAGATGGTAGCGCGTTATGGCCTTGAGCATCTGGCGATGGAAGCGGGCTACACGCTGTAACAATAGGAACTTTGTCGATACCTACCGTCTTTCCGGCTTCTGATGCGTTGATCTCGAAGCTGGGGCGGTAAGCAATCCGGTGGTTGCTTGTCACCTGCGGGCGTACTGCCGGATCCGCACCCGTCTGAGTTGCGCTTCAATATTTCTGCGGACGCCACTCAAACTGTACTTATCTGCACCGTAGCGGGGGCCACAGGTGGATACTAGCTGCTCAGGAGGGTTTGCATTTCGGTGATCTCGCGCTGCTGGGTGTCGACAATGCGCTGAGCGAGGTGACGAGCGTCAGGATTTTGCCCAGCGCTCAGCTCAGCAGTCCGAGCTATCGTGATAGCCCCTTGATGATGGGTGATCATCATCTGCAGGAACATCCGGTCGAACGCGGGGCCGCTGGCTTGCTCGAGCTGGTGCACCTGATCGCCGGACAGCATGCCGGGCATGGCTCCACTGGTGTCGTGATCCATCTGCCCCATGTCGCCGTGGTCCATGCCGCCCAGGGGATCGTCCGTAGCGGGTACCGGGACATGCCAGGCGCGCAGCCATCCGCTCATCTGATCGACTTCAGGTTGCTGACCGAGCTGGATGCGGGCAGCGAGATCCTTGACTTCGGGTGAGACCGCCCGCGGGGCGGCCAGTCGGGACATCGCGATGGCCTGGGCATGGTGCGGAATCATGTTCTGCGCGAACGCGATATCGACCTGGTTATGGTCTGCTGCCACTGACTGAGGACCCGAGCCGTGAAAGCTGGTAGCGCAGCCGCCGAGCGTGGCACCCACGGTCATGGCCGCCGCAGCCGCAACCGCGGTGATGATTGTGCGCGTGGTCATGGGTGTATTCCCCCTGCAAAGGTCACTTAGCTGACCGCCGCTGATAGAACAGCGACGGGCAGCGCCTCAGAACGCGGAAGCTGGGTACATCGCACTGAACCGGTGGGCGGCGCTCGCACCGCCACGGCGCCGACCCCTGCCCGCAGATGTTCCGGCCTCCATGGTCGAGGCCACGCCGTGACAAACATGCATGAGGCAGTGCGGGCGGAGGCGGGGGCGGTCGTCAACACGGCCAAGCAACAGTGCCCCACCATGGCCATCGACACACCGCAGCACGGGTGTGACGCCAGCACCGCGGTCGATGTCAGACTCGCCTGGACCGGCTTCACCGCCAGCGGGCCGCCAGGAGAATCTGCGGTGAGGGTCGGGCTCACCAGGGACCAACCGACGCCTGCTGCCCGGATTATCGGCGCAGGTGCGAAGCGCCCGGCGTAGCCGCGGTGTTCGGTGACCAGGTGCATGCCGACCAGGGCGGCTGCGATTGCGACAGTCAATAACCACCGATGTCGGATCATGCCGGGCGCCTCCAAAGCCCGGCCGACGATAGTCGACCGTCGCCAGGTGCCTGCCGAGGGTCTGTTGGAACCTCAAGATCGAGCCTGGTTGGATTGCGGTTTCCGCCAAAGGTAATCGAGCAGTTCGCTGGTACCTGCGCTCACGCCTTTCCTACCGCGACGGGGAAAACCGCTCGCCGAACGGGGCGCCATAGTCAATCACGTGAGCGGGTACCGGTGGGTGCAGTAGTTCACCCCCTGGCGGTCAGACATTACCGCGGTGAACACCTCGGACGCAGTGATCGACTGTAGGGCGGGGTGGACCCGGAGGCGTACTGGTCCTACATCCCGTCGGGGACGTTGTGGGAGGTGAGCCTTGCCTGTCACTGCTTGACGTCGGTGAGGAGGCGTGAAGTGTGTGAGTCTGCTCAGTCGGGTACTTACTTCAAATGATGGTGACGGTTGCTGCCGTGTCCTGATCATGTCCACGCTGGACGAGCCGGGTGGTATGCCGGCCGCTGATAATCGATTGCGTCGGATTGAGTCGGTGACCGACGCGGCGCTGGCTCACCTCGGCGTTGAGGATCTCTTGGCTGAGCTGCTGGAGCGGGTGCGCGGGCTTCTTGAGGTCGACACGGTGGCGGTGCTGCTGCTGGATGCGTCCTCGGAGCAGCTTGTTGCTACGGCGGCCAAGGGGATTGAGGCGGAGGTTCGACAGGGGGTTCGAATCCCGCTGGGGAGGGGTTTCGCTGGTCGGATCGCGGCGGAGAAGAAACCCGTGGTCTTGGAGCGGATCGATCACACCAACGTGCTTAATCCGATCCTGTGGGAGCGGGGGATCCGCTCGCTGCTCGGGGTGCCGCTGCTCAGCGGCGGCAGCGTCATCGGTGTGCTGCACGTTGGCGCACTCGGTGAGCGTCGGTTCACCGGTGACGATGTCAGACTGCTTGAGATCGTGGCTGATCGGGTCGCTTCCGCTATCCAATCCCGACAGGCTGAGGTGGAACGGACTGCGGCGAGGGTGCTGCAGCGCAGCTTGCTGCCGGCGCGGCTGCCGGTGGTGCCCGGTCTGGAGATGGCCGCTCGCTACGTTCCCGCGGAGCGTGGGGGGGTCGGCGGCGACTGGTATGACGTGTTCGTCCTTCCCTCCGGCGAGTTGTGCGTCGTGATCGGCGATGTGGTCGGGCGTGGCCTGGCCGCCGCTGACGTGATGGGGCGGCTGCGCAGCGCGCTGCGCGCCCACGCCCTGTTCGGCAGTGATCCTGCTGAGGTGCTGGGCAGGCTGGACCTGCAGGTGCAGCACTTTGATCAGCAGGGGATGGTGGCCACGGTGCAGTTGGCGGTGTTTGAGCCATCGCTGCGGCGGCTGCAGCTGTCCTCGGCGGGCCATCTTCCTCCGGTGTTGGCCGTTGCTGGTCAGCCTGCGGCCTTGCTCGAGGTGCCGACGGATCCTCCCGTGGGGGTGACCGGTGAGCAACGACGCCGCACCACGACGATCAACGTGCCGCCAGGAGCATCGCTGTGCTTCTACACTGATGGGCTGGTTGAGCGTCGCGGCACCTCGCTGGATGTTGGCCTGAAGCGCTTGTGTGAGGCGGTGGTGGCTGGCCCGGTGGAGTCGGTCTGTACCAGCGTCATGGGCCAGCTCATTGGGGATGATCCACCCGGCGATGATGTCGCGCTGCTGGCCATGCGCCGACAACACAGCGGCGAGATTGGCACGTTGGACTTGGTGATGCAGGCGCAGCCATGGTCGCTGAAAAATATTCGTGATGCAATGCGTCGCTGGCTGTCCTCGGTCGGCGCGGGGCCGCACGTGGTCGCTGATCTACTCATTGCTGTCGGGGAAGCGTGCACCAATGCCGTAAAGCATGCCTACGGAGCCGATGGTGGCATCATGACGGTGTACCTGGAGCGTCAGTGGCCGTATGTGGTCGCGACCATCAGGGATACGGGTCAGTGGCGGTCTCCGGGTGGGGAAAATCAAGGGTTGGGAACGCTGTTGATGCGCGACTGCGCCAATGAGCTGCATATTGATCGTGGCCCTAGTGGAACCACGGTGGTCATCCGTCGCCGCCTGGCCGAGCCGGCAACTCAATGACCGTTGCGACGGTGCAAGTCAACGCCGATAATGGCTCCATCCGCATCGGTCTTGGGGGTGATCTTGATCGAGCGAACGCCGCGACCGTCGAACAGGAGATCTTCACAGCGATCTCCGATCAGCCCACAGCGGTGTCGGTTGACCTCACCAATGTCACCTACATGGACAGCGCGGGGAAAAGAATCCTCTTCACTTTGGCGTCTCGCTTGCGGGAGTCACACGTTGCGCTGGAACTCATCGTAGCTTTTGACTCACCCATCCGTCGACTAATCGAGCTCTCCGGACTCGAGGCACTCGCTAGGCTTGCGCCTCGCCAGTAGTAGAGAGAAATTCTCGCCGGCCGAAATGCCAGACAAACCACAGGAAGGATTGTCTGATTGGACTGCGCCATCGATGTCGTTGGCGGGCACCAGGTGCTGCACTGGAGCGGCCCACAAGTCAGCTCTGCACAGCCTCACGATGACAGTGCGCAGTTTTTCACCTTCCAAGCGACCATGCCCTCCCCGACTATGATCACCAGCTACGGTGCGGTCGGCGAACCCAACGGCATCCACGTCAATCAGCTCGTCAATGCGCTTAGCACATATTTTGTCGGAAGCTATCAGGGGGTCCTGATCAGGAAGAGGATGACCAGAGCACCGAGCAGGTAGACAGACATGGTGATGGCAGCCAGGAGGGCGGGTGCCGACCGCATCCGTTCGGGCGGAGTGCGGATCAGCTGATGATGCCGCAAGCGGGCCAGGATGGCGCACGCGATGCCCAACGCAAGTGCTCCGACCGCGGGCAGCAGTTGCTCGTGTCGGGTGGGTTGGTTGCGTAGTAGCAGCAGGGCGCCGTTGGCGAGCACCCCCAGGGCGGTGCGGTCCCAGGCCATGACGGTGCGCTCGGCTTGCAGACCCGGCCGGTCGGTCAGCCTGCTCACCGGATGACGAGCAGCAGCACGATGACCGCGATGGCGAGCAGGCTAAGCCCCATGGTAAGCGCGAGCGGCATCTTCGTCGGCGGCAGGTCCTCATCCCGGCGCATCGCCTGCTGGACGGTCTGCCAGCGTCGATAGCTAGCGGTGGCCAAGGCGACACCGAGCAGCACCAAGATCGCACCGACGGCGTGACGAGTGCCCGGTAGCCGGAACGCCGGTACGAGTTGGACCACCGCTACGCCACCGGCGATGAGGGCCAGCGCGGTGCGATTCCAGGCCAGGAACGTCCGCTCGTTGGCCAGGGTGAAGCGATAGTCGGGTTCCCGGTCGGCGATGGTGTCGGTGTCAGTGTTCACGAGTCTCCTGACGTCGAGTCGTGTGGTCACCGCCAGATTGAGCAACCACGGATAACTGCAGGGACCGACCCGACAGGCTGCGGCGCACGGCCGGCAGTTTGGCCGCTAGCTGCCTGAGGCTGATCCCCGAAGCCGATGACGGCGAACGCCGGACGACCGGTACACCGTCCTCGCCTGCGGCCCGGGCCTCAATATCAAGCGGAATCTAAGCTAACAGCGGCATATTGGCCTGCTCGGCCAGTCGTTGCCCGCCGCCCACGCCGCAGAAGGTGGTGCGCTGTCCGCAACAGGCGCACACCGCTGTGGTCATGTTCTCGATGACACCGACGACTGACCGGCTGACGCCGTCGCGGTCTCCGTGGTCGATAAGCGTGGGCCGTGGTAAGCGAGCAGGCTCGTATGAGTTGGCCATTCTAGCTCTAAGGATCTTCCGCGAGGGCACTCACCAGCGTGCATCCCGGTCCGCCGCCGCGATCAACGTGTAGGGCCGAGTAGGCCATCCATATAAGGTGACGTGCATATTTGTGGATGAGTCCGGCGAGCCGGTCGTGGCATCGGAGGCATAGGCCAGACGGTGATGCGGCCAGGATCGCCGGTTGTGGTGGACGAGGTGACAAACCGGGCACCCGAGGCTCGCTGTGTGGCTTCTGGACGGGTAGGTGTCGCCATCTCGAGTGGGTCGATCGCTGGATGCAACAGTGCGCATGCACAAGGTCCGCCAGTGGTATCCGTCAGAGCAGCGGCATTAGGTGATTTACCGTGGGTGAATAGCCGCCGATCCAAGCCTCTACCGGCCTGTCGCGACGTCGAAGCCCATCCCCCCGGACGGCCTCTGACGAGGACGAGCGCGCGTCGCGCGGGGCTAGCATCGTCGAGGTGGGTACCGGGGTGGAGGTCGCCGCGGGTGTCGTGCTCGCGGGTGGCCGCTCGTCGCGGATGGGCCGGCCGAAGGCCGCCTTGGAGTGGCACGGTTCCACACTCTTGTATCGCACCTGCGCGCTGCTTGGCCGCACGGTGAACGGCCCGGTCGTAGTGGTGCGCGCCCCAGGTCAGCCCTTGCCGGCGCTTCCGACCGGCGTCGAGCTCGTTGAGGACCCGGTGGAAGGGCTGGGGCCGATGCAAGGTGTGGCGGCCGGGCTCGCGGCGGTGGAGGAGCGGGCGGTCGCGGCATTCGTCTGTTCGACGGATATGCCCTTTCTGCACCCGGCGTTCATCCGTCGTGTCCTGCGTCGGCTGAGCGCTCCGGAGATCGACCTGGTCCTGCCGGTGGCAAGGGGATTCCGGCAGCCCTTGGCCGCCGGGTACCGCACCAGGCTGGCGGGGCTGATCACCAAACTGATCGCCGAGGGCGATCTCCGGCCGGGCATGCTGATCAAGCACGTCAACGCGGACCTACTCGACGACGAGGCGCTGCTCGCCGACCACGATCTCGCGTCGAATGACCCTAATCTCGACTCGGTGGTGAACGTGAACACCCCGCAGGAGTACTCGGTGACCCGGGCGCGGCCTGCGCCGGAGATTGCTGTCGAATGTTTTGGCGCGCTCGCCCGAGCGGGCCGAGGGGGTCGTCGACTCATCTCGGCTGCCACGCTCGGGGAGGCGGCGGCTGGAGTGGGGCTGGAGCTGGGCCACCACGTGGTGGCGGCCGTGAACGCCGACCAGGTGACCCGTGACCCATACCTTCCCTTGGTGACCGGTGACAGTGTCGCGTTCTTATCGGCGGACGCGGGGGGTTGAGGTCCGGAACGACCCGGTAGCACCACGCGGAGAGGCTTACAGTCGTGGTGTGACCGCGGGCGGATACTTCGGGCGGGCGCTGCTGGTGGAGGTGAGCGCCCAAACGGTGAGCAGCCGGCGCCTGGACATCAGCGAGCGCGTGCTGAGGTCCTACCTCGGTGGGGTCGGTCTGGGTACCTGGCTGATGCACCGACTCGCGCCGACCCAGATCGACCCATTGGCGCCCGCCGCGCCCCTGGCGTTCGTGTTCTCGCCCCTGGTCGGCACCCCGCTGACTACCAGCGCGAAGTTCGCCGTGGTGGCCAAGTCGCCGCTCACCGGGCTGCTCACCGACGCGCTTGCATCGAGCCAGTTCGCCATCGCGGGCAAGCTCACCGGGCACGACGCGATCGTGCTCCGGGGCCGGGCCGACGAGCTGTCGGTGGTGCTCATCGACGGCGGCGATGCCCGCGTCGAGTCCGCCCGCGACCTGGCCGGACTCCCCGCCGCCGAGGCCGAGGCGCGGCTGCGCGAGCGGTTCGGCCGAGGCTGGCGCACCGCGGCGATCGGCCCGGCGGGGGAACGCTCCGTCCGCTACGCCACCGTCAGCCACGACGGGCGGCACGCTGGCCGGGGCGGGCTGGGCGCGGTGCTGGGCGCCAAGAACATCAAGGCGGTCCTGGTGCGCGCCGCGACCAAGGTCGCCGTGGCGGATTCACCGGCGGTGCTGCAGGCCGCGCGGGACCTGCGGAAGCGCAGCTTCGGCCCTGCCACAGCCAAGTACCGGGAGCTGGGCACCCTGGCCAACCTGCTGGCCTTCAACGCGGTGAGCACGCTGCCCACCCGCAACTTCACCGCGGCTACCTTCGAGGGCGCGTCACAGCTGGCCGCCGAGCAGCTGCACGACATGCGGGCGGTGGCCCGCCACAGCTGCGCGTCTTGCTCCATCGGCTGCGAGCACATCTACTCTCGCAAGGGCGGCGGCCACCAGCGCATGGAATACGAGAACGTGTTCGCACTCGGCCCGCTGTGCGGGGTGTCCGACCCGGACGACGTGTTCGCCGCCAGTGCGAAGTGCGACGAGCTGGGCATCGACACGATCTCCGCCGGGGGCACCATCGCCTGGGCCATGGAGTGCGTCGAGCGCGGCCTGCTCGACGCTCCTTGGCTGCGCTTCGGCGACGGCGCCGCGCTGCTGCGGGCGCTCGATGCGATCGGTTCGACCGAACCAGGGCTGGGCGAGCTGCTCGCCCAGGGCTCACGGCGGGCCGCAGCCACTGTCGGCCATGACTCGATCGAGTTCGCCCCCCAGGTCAAGGGGCTTGAGCTGCCCGGATACGAACCCCGGACCCTGCAGTCGATGGCCTTGGGGCTGGCGGTGAACGCCCGCGGCGCCGACCACAACCGCTCCGGGGCCTACGAGGCCGACCTGTCCGGAGACCTGGATCGCCTGGCTGGTGGGGCGGCGCACGTCGCGGCGGCCATCGCAACCGAGGACCGCGCGGCGGTGATGGACTCGATGATCCTCTGCAAGTTCCTGCGCGGCGTCTTCACCGAACCGTTCATCGAGTGGGCGGCGCTGCTGCGCGCGGTCACCGGCTGGGCCGTTGACGCCGACGAGCTGCAGGACACCGCGCGGAGGATCGTACGGGCCAAGCGGGCGTTCAACATCCGGGAGGGCGCCACCGCTGAGGACGACCGGCTGCCGGCACGAATGCTCTCCACCCCGCTGCAGCTGGCTTCCGGACGCACCGCGACGCTGCCCGCCGAACGGCTGCAGAGCATGATCCACAGCTACTACGCCGCTCGCGGGCTGGACGAGGCTGGACGCGTCGCCCCGGGGGACCTAGCGGACCTATTGCTGGATGCGTGAGTGGGCCGTTCTCCGAACGCCGGACCACCCGAACTCAACTAGTGTGGTGTGAGCAACAACCTGTCGAAGCTGCGGAGAGCCGTAATGACCGCTGCGCAGGAACCGGTCACGACCGTCAACACCGTCACGGTCCAGATCGACGGTCACACCGCAACCGTGCCGGAGGGCACCACCATTTACGACGCCGCCAGGCAGGTCGGCGTCGACATCCCGGTGCTTTGCCACCACGAGCGCTACGACCCAGTCGGCGTGTGCCGGATGTGCATCGTGGACACCGGTGGCCGGGCGTTCGCGGCGGCGTGCGTGCGCCCGTGCGAGGACGGGATGGAAGTCAAGACGTCCACCCCCGAGCTGGAACGCAACAGGGCCACGCTCACCGAGCTGCTGCTGGCCGACCAGCCCCCACGCGCCGAGGACCCGAAACAGAACACGACCGGCGACAACCTGCTGTTGGCCCTCGCGGACCGGTACGGGGTCGCGCGCGAGACGACGGAGTTTCCGCTCGGCTCAGGACGGGGCCGGGATTCCTCCAATCCGGTAATCGACGTCGACCACGACTCCTGCATCCTGTGTGACCGCTGCGTGCGGGCGTGCGACGACATCCAGGGCAACGATGTCATCGGTCGGTCCGGCAAGGGCTACACCACCCGGATCGCCTTCGATCTGAACGACCCGATGGGTGCCAGTTCCTGCGTCACGTGCGGCGAGTGCGTCCAGGCCTGCCCGACCGGCGCGCTAACCAACAAACCGATCAACAACATCCCTATTCGACCCCGCTCCGAGCTCGACGCTGTGCACACCGTCTGCCCGTACTGTGGGGTCGGATGCGCACTGACCTACCACGTCGACCGGACCCGCGGAGCAATTGCCTTCGCCGAGGGGCGTGATCAGCCCGGATCGAAGAGCCGGCTGTGCGTGAAGGGCCGCTACGGCTGGGACTACGCAGCCTCCCCGCAACGGCTCACCGTGCCGCTGATCCGCCGCGACTCGTCCTACCCGAAGGGGCCACTCTCAACTGACGTACGCGGCGACGCCGACAACGACCGCGGCCGGGTTGACGGCGGGGAACGCTCCGGCGGCGGCCGGAACGGCAAGGGCCGGAAAGGCAAAGGCCGCAAGCCAGGCGGGCTAGTCGACTACGACGAGGTGCTGCCGCACTTCCGCGAGGCCACCTGGGAAGAAGCACTAGAACTTGTCGCCCGGCGCCTGAAGGAAATCCACGCCGAGGGCGGCCCAGGCGCGATCGCCGGGTTCGGCTCGGCCAAGTGCTCCAACGAGGAGGCCTACCTCTTCCAGAAGCTGATCCGGGCTGGGTTCGGGACAAACAATGTGGACCACTGCACTCGACTGTGCCACGCCTCGTCGGTGGCGGCGCTGTTCGAAGGCATCGGGTCGGGCGCGGTGTCCACCACCTACGGCGACGTCATGAACGCCGACGTTGTCATCATCACCGGCAGTAACGCCACGGCCAATCACCCGGTGGCCTCCTCGTTCTTCAAACAGGCGCGACGGCGCGGCACCACGATCATCTACGTGGATCCCAGGGCCGGGACGGTGGCCGACCACGCTGACATCCACTGCCAGATCAAACCCGGCACCGACGTGGCGTTCTACAACGCGTTGATGCACGAAGTCATCCGACTGGGGCTGATCGACCGCGAGTTCATCGCCAAGCGCACGTCGAACTACGACGAACTCGCCCGCACCGTGGCCGACTACCCGCCCGAGCGCGCCGCCACGATCTGCGGCGTCGACGCCGACACCATCCGCGAGGTGGCCCGCATCTGGGGCGAGGCTCGCGCCGGGATCATCTACTGGGGCATGGGGATCTCCCAGCACACCACCGGCACGGACAACGCCCGCTGCCTCATCGCGCTGTGCTCGATCACCGGCAACGTCGGCCGGCCGGGCACCGGGCTGCACCCGCTGCGCGGGCAGAACAACGTGCAGGGTGCGTCCGACGCCGGGCTGATCCCGATGTTCTACCCCGACTACCAGGGCGTGGACCGTGAGGCAGCGCGGAAGGTTTTCGAGGAGGCGTGGGGTACGCCGCTGGACCCGAACCGGGGGCTGACGGTCACGGAGATCATCAAGTCAGCCCTGACGCCTGGCGGTGTGCGCGGCATGTACATGCTGGGCGAGAACCCGTTCCTGTCCGACCCGAATATCAACAAGGTACGCAAGGCGCTATCCGCGCTGGACTTCCTGGTCGTACAGGACATATTCCTTACCGAGACCGCCGAGTTCGCCGATGTGGTCCTGCCGGCTTCCTCCTACCTGGAGAAGGACGGCACCTACACCAACACCGACCGGCGGGTGCAGCTCGGCCGCAAGGTGCTGGACCCGCCCGGTCAGGCCCGGGTCGACTGGGAGGTAGTGCAGGACATCGCCCGGCGGATCGGCCTGGACTGGGATTACTCGGGGCCGAGCGAGATCTTCGACGAGATGGTTTCGCTGATGCCTTCGTACGCCAACCTGTCCTACGACAACCTCGGGCTGAGCGGGAAGCTCTACCCCAACGCCGACCCCGAGCACTCCGACGGCCTAGTCGTGATGTTCGACGAGCGGTTCAACACCGACGATGGTCTGGCCCACCTGGTGCCCGCCGAGTGGCTACCGGCCAAGGAACTGCCGGACGCGGAGTACCCGCTGGTGCTCAACACCGGCCGGCTGCTGGAGCACTGGCACACCGGCTCGATGACCCGCCGTTCCTTCGCGCTGGACACGATCTCGCCGGTGGCCGAGGTCTATATGCACCCCAAGGACGCCGCCGACCGCGGGCTGTCGCACGGGGAGATGGTCCGGGTGCGGTCCCGGCGCGGGGTGATCGAGTTGTTGGTGCGGGTGTCGCGCCGTGAGCAGCTGGGCAACTGCTTCATTCCGTTCCACTTCCGGGAGGCCGCGGCCAACCTGCTGACGATCGATGAGATCGATCCGTTCGGCAAGATTCCGGAGTTCAAGTTCTGCGCCGTGCAGGTTGAGCCCCTGGGAGTACGAGCGTGACAGAAGTGTCAGACCGGGCTGCCTCGGTGCAGTCGCGGCGTGTTCCCGGGGTGGAGGCACGGGCAGGGAAGTTCCCCGGTCCGTCGCTGATCCCGGCGCTGAACGCGATCCAGGACCGGCTGGGCTGGTTGCCCCGCGAGGAGCTGGAGGAGCTGGCGCGCGATACCCGCCGCCCCCGGTATGAGATCGAGGGGCTGATCTCGTTCTACCCGCACTTCCGGACCACCCCGCCGGCGAAGGTGGCGCTGCACGTCTGCCACGATCTGTCGTGCTGGCTGAGTGCCGGTGAGGAACGCCTGACCCAGCTGCGCGATCGGTTCGGCCAGGACAGCGACGTGGAGCTGGTCGAGGTCTCCTGCCTGGGCCGCTGCGACATCGCTCCGGCGGCCGCTGTGAACGAGCACCCGGCCACGATCTCCGAGGTGGACGCGCTGGTGGCCGCCGCGCGGGGCACCGGCGTGGGGCACGCCGAGCCGACGCCGTCGGGCCGGAGAGAGCCGTGGCCCAACGACCCGTACCCGGCGAGGTCCGGGGTGGCTGACCGCTACCGGTCTCTGCGGGCGCTGCTGGCCGGTGAGCTGGACCCGGATCAGGTTGTGACCACGCTGCACGACTCCGGGCTGCGGGGTATGGGCGGCGCCGGATTCCCCACCGGGAAGAAGTGGGAGCTGGTCCGGGCGGCCGAGCCCGGCAGCGTGAAGTACGCGATTTGCAACGCCGACGAGTCCGAGCCCGGCACGTTCAAGGACCGGCAGATCCTGGCCGACCAGCCGCACCTAGTGCTCGAAGGCCTGCTGCTGGGAATGGCCGTAACCGGGGCCGAGCAGGGCTGGGTGTTCATCCGCCATGAGTACGGGCCCGAGGAACACGTACTGCGCGCGGAGATCGACGCCCTGCGCGAGGCGGGTGTGATCGGCCCGGACGCCTGCGGGAGTGGGCGGCGGCTACAGCTCGACGTGTTCGTCTCGCCCGGGGGCTATATCCTGGGCGAGGAGACGGCCCTGCTGGAGTGCATGGAGGGCCACCGGGGCGAGCCGCGGAACAAGCCGCCGTTCCCGGGCAACTACGGGCTGCACGGCCGACCGACCCTGATGAACTCCGTGGAGACCTTCGCCGACGTCCCGGTGATCCTGCAGCGCGGCGCGGACTGGTGGCGCGAGCAGGGCGCCGGGGAGTCCGTGGGCTGGAAGTTCTTCGCGGTTTCCGGGCACGTGGAACGGCCCGGGGTGTACTGCGTGCCGATGGGCACCACGGTGCGCGCGTTGATCGACCGCGCCGGGGGCGTGCGCGGCGGCGCTGAGGTGGCCGCGGTCCAGCCCGGTGGGGCGTCGTCCAACTTCATCGGGCCCGACCAGCTCGACCTGCCCCTGGACTTCGGAACCCTCGCCGAGGCTGGCACCATGCTCGGGTCCGGGGCACTGGTGGTCCTGGCCGAGGGCAGCGACCTGCTCGCCGCGTCGACCAACGTGCTGCGCTTTTTCCGCAACGAGTCGTGCGGCAAGTGCGTGCCGTGTCGGGCGGGCTCCACGAAGGCGCACCGGATTCTGCGCGAGATATTGGACTCCGGTGCGACGCTGGACGAGCCGCGACGCGCCGAGCTGCTGCGCCTGGAGGAAGCCATGCGCAAGACCTCGATCTGCGGGCTGGGTCAGGTCGCGCTGGGTCCCGTGGTCTCCGTCTTCGGGCTGGACAAGGGCGGCGCCGCGGCTCGGGAGCAACCCCGGCCGGAAGGGCATACGGGACAGCCGGATCGTTGACCGGACGCGAATTCTTCACCGCCCGCACCGTCGCGGAGGCTATCTCTGGGTTCCGGCCGGCCCGACGGACGAAGCCCGAGCCGGTGTCGCTGGCTAACGCCCTGCACCGGGTGCCGGCCGAGGACGTGCGCGCACCGGTCTCGCTGCCGGGATTCGTGCGTTCCACTGTGGACGGCTTCGCTGTCCGGGCCGCCGACACCTACGGCGCTTCCGACGGTCTACCGACCTATCTCGACCTGCTCGGGGCGGTGCGGATGGGGGCCGCGCCGGAGGTCTCGGTACGTCCCGGCGGATGCGTCGCCGTACCAACCGGGGCGGTGCTGCCCGAGGGGGCGGACGCGGTGGTGATGGTGGAGTTCACCGCCGAGACCATGCCGGGCTACATCGAGGTGACCCGGCCGGTCGCGCCGGGGGGTGGGCTGGTTCGGGCCGACGAGGACGTCGCCGCAGGAGCCGTGCTCGTGCCTGCGGGGCGCCCACTGCGCGCCCCGGACCTCGGCCTCCTCGCCGCCGCCGGGGTCACCGGCCTTCCGGTCTACGCCCGGCCCCGAGTGGCGATCATCTCCACCGGAGATGAGGTCGTGCCGCCCGACACCGCCGAGCTGAAGGCCGGGCAGGTCCGGGACGCCACCGCGCCCGCGCTGGCTGGGCTGGTCAGCGACGCCGGCGGCGAGCCGCTAGCGGCCGGGATCGTGTCCGACGAGCCGGGGGGGCTGCAAGAGCGGCTCGGCGACGTGCTCGGCGACGCCGACCTGGTGGTCATCTCGGCCGGGTCCTCGGTGGGTGCCCGCGACGAGACCGCCGGTGCCGTCGCCTCAATGGGCACGGTCTGGTGCCACGGACTCGGCATCAAGCCGGGCAAGCCCACCCTGCTGGCTGACTGCGCCGGCGTCCCGGTGATCGGGCTACCCGGTAACCCGTTGTCCGCGCTCGTCGTGTTCCGGCTGGTCGGCATCCCGCTGGTGTGGCAGTTGGCCGGATGCGAGCAGCCTCCACCCGAGCCCTCCACCCGGGCGCGGCTCTCGCGCAACCTGGCCTCGGCCGCCGGCCGGCTCGACGTAGTTCAGGTGCGGCTCAGCGCCGGTACGGCTGAGCCGCTCTTCGGCCCGTCCGCGTTGTTGTCGGTGCTCACTCGTGCCGACGGGTACCTCGTGGTACCCGAACCGGCCACCGGCTTGGACGCAGGGACCGAGGTCGAGGTCGTTCTTTATCGCTGAGCGTTTCGACGACTTGCCAGCCTGGCATACGGTCGCACGGTGAGCCCCAGAATGCCCGGCAGCCCTTACATCTCCGACGTGCCGGCGGCTCAGGCACTCGCTGCCTGGAGCGATGCGCGGGCCGCCTCGGGCTGTCCAGCCCGCGTCGCGGCGATCCGGGTGGCAGTGGCCGACGCGGTCGGGCGAGTGACCG
Source organism: Pseudonocardiaceae bacterium (assembly GCA_035640615.1). Classification (GTDB taxonomy): domain Bacteria; phylum Actinomycetota; class Actinomycetes; order Mycobacteriales; family Pseudonocardiaceae. Next base: position 3,884 of record DASQVU010000376.1, on the reverse strand, counting down.
CACAGCCGGTGTGGGCGCGCCGTTCCTCGCCCGCCTTCGACTCCTCGGCCATGGACGGGATCGCGGTCCGCGCGGCCGACACCATCGGGGCCGCCGAAACCACCCCCGTGGTGCTCACCGCGGACCAGTTCGAGGTCGTCGACACCGGTGACCCACTACCGGCCAGCTACGACGCCGTCGTCATGCGCGAGCACGTGCACCGCACACCCGACGGCGGCGCCGAGCTGCGTGCGGCCGTCGCCCCCTACCAGCATGTCCGCTCGATCGGGGAGGACATCAGCGCCACCGAGCTACTACTGCCGGAAGGGCATCGCCTCCGCGCCGTCGATGTCGCCGCCTGCGCTGCCGCCGGGGTGACTGAACTCGAGGTCCGTCGAGCCCCGGTCGTGGTCATCGTGCCCACCGGCGACGAGATACGCCCCATCGGCACCGAACCGGCTCCCGGGGAAATCCTCGACACGAACTCACTCATGCTGGCAGCTCAAGCCCGCGACGTAGGCTGCCAGGCCCGCGTCACCGACATCGTTCCCGACGACCTGTCGGCGATCGGCGACGCGCTGCGAACCGCTGCCGCCGATGCCGACCTGGTCATCCTGATCGCGGGATCGAGCGCTGGACGCGACGATTACACCGCGCAGGTCGTGGCTGACGAGGGCACCCTGGCCGTGCACGGCGTCGCGGTTCGCCCTGGCCACCCGGTCGTTCTCGGCACGGTGGCCAGTCCAGATCCCGGCCAGGCCTCCACCCCGGTGCTCGGCGCCCCCGGCTACCCGGTCTCGGCCGCGCTCACCTTTGACATCTTCGCCGCCCCGATGCTGGCCGCGCTCGAAGGGGCCGCATCGAGAGAACGACCGGTGACGACCGCACGGCTGGCCCGCAAGCTCCCCAGCGCCCTCGGCATGGACGAGTGGGTACGGGTCAGGCTGGGTCAGGTGCAGGGCGAGATCGTAGCCACACCTCTGCCGCGCGGAGCAGGGGTGCTCACCTCGCTCGTTCGCGCAGACGGACTGTTGATGGTGCCCTCGGACGTCGAAGGCCACCACGCCGGAGAGAAGGTCAGAGTCGAGCTACTGCGCGGGCTGGCCGAGATCGACCGAACCATCGTCGCGATCGGCTCGCACGATCTCGTGCTCGACCTCATCGCGTCCCGACTGCGAGCGACCAACCCGCTGATCACCCTCGCCTCGTCGAACGTCGGCTCTCTTGGCGGGCTGGTCGCGCTACGCGACGGGCTGTGTCACGTCGCCGGCTCGCACCTGCTGGACCCCGCGACAGGGCAGTACACCCTGCCCTACCTCGATAAACTCTTCGGACCGGACGCCGACATCGCGGTGGTCCGGCTGGTCCATCGCGACCAAGGGCTCATCGTGCCTCCCGGGAACCCGCTGGACATCAAGGGAATCGAGGACCTCACTCGTCCCGGTCTGCGCTACGTCAACCGACAGCGTGGTGCGGGCACCCGCGTTCTGCTCGATCAGAAACTGGCCGAGCACGACATCAATCCGGCCACCGTGAGCGGATACTCCCGCGAGGAACACACCCACCTCGCGGTCGCCGCCGCGGTGGCCGCAGGCCGAGCGGACACCGGGCTCGGGATTCTCGCCGCCGCCACCGCGTTCAAACTCGACTTTGTCCCGATCGCGCAGGAACCGTACGACCTCGTGCTGCGCGCGAGCGCACTCTCAGACGAACACCTCGCACCGCTGTGGACATTACTTGAGAGCCGCGCCTTCCAGGCAGAGGTCGAAGGTCTCGGTGGGTACTCCTGCAACGAAACCGGCCAGCGAATCCGCTAACTCGACGGCACGCGCTTGAAAACCGGCCTCTAGGCCTGTGGGTGCCGAATTGGTCATCCACCCTCTTCGCCGACGCAACTGCGCCCTCAGAGGTTCTCAGCGTCGGGATGCGACGAGCCAGGACTCCGCGTGTCGAGTACCAGGCCCATGGTCACCGCGTCCCATAGTTCCCCGTTGGCTCGACGGTAGTGTCGGCGCAGCCGACCCTCGACGGTGAAGCCGCGGGAGCGGTAGAGCGCTATCGCCGCAGCGTTATGGGGCCATACCTCAAGGCCCACCTTGTGCAGGCGAGGCTCGCGTGCCCAGCGTAAGGCTTCGTCCAACAACCGGCCGCCGATGCCCTGCCGCCGGTGTTGCTTGGCGACCATCATGCCAAGCGATCCCACATTATGTTGCACGTGGACACCAAGGCTGCCCACAACGACGTCTTCGCTGGCAGCGACCAGCACGCAGTTTGCACCCTGTTCGATTGATGCAAGGATGCTGGACTGGCGTTGGGCGACGTCGAATCCGGGTTCAGTGCCGATGCTGTCACGTTCCTCCGCAACGGCCGTGAACAGCGTGATGATGGCCGGCACGTCAGCTGGGCGAGCTGGCCGAATGCGGATGCCCGAAACCATGTGCGACAGTATGGCCGCCATGCCTGACGCCCTCGATCAGGAATCGGTCAGCGTGATGCTGTATCGGAGGTTCCAGGCTGCTCTTATCAGACTAGTTGTGCTTACGAGAAATAGAGGGCAGGTCTAACATGCAAACCGGCCGACGAAGAACATGCCTTTGGCCACACCATGGCCGAGTACCTGTCGGCCGGCGCTAAGGAATGATGTTCACCTCCGCCGTCGCGATCGGCTCAGTGGACTGATACCCCGAATATTCTCAGGTCGCATGACTTGGATGACCAATTCGGACCCACGGCCTACCAGCAGAAACACGTCCATCGGCGGCGGCGATGCGGTTCGCTCGCCGCGCCAGTCAGCCGAACCGTTCCCACCTTCGACTCTATCGTGGGGGATTCAGGCATCTCAGCGATTTCGCTGTGCTGTATCGGCAGCGCTGGGGAGAGTCCCCTTCGGAATCGCTGAGCCGCTGATTTTTGATTCACGCGTACAATTCGAACTCGGAGATGCAGCGACCATGCATGAGCTGCCGATCTCCAGATCGATCGCCCGTATCGTCGCTCAGTATGCGGAGATCGCGAGGTTCGAACAGTGCAGCATGATGTGCAGTTACCGTGGGACGATCACCGCACCGGTCGCCAAGCGAGCCTCTAAGTCATCGCGAGCCATCGACAAGAGCGGAATACTACGTTGCCGCTCTAACCTGGCGGTCGGCCACGCGGCAGGTCAGTGCCTGTGGGTGGCCTGGTGGCTGCCGGGCCTGACGTGGAGCGTGGTGCTGTTTGTCCTGCTAAGGCGGCGCGGTCTGGATGCGTACTGCTCCCGCGCCTGCGGCGGAGGCCACCAAGTGGACCAGGCTGGTCTGTGCCGAAACGATGATCGTCTCGCCATGACCAGGCGACGCCCGTTTACCTCCCAGTGCCGCCTACGGTGACGGAGTCAAAGGCTTACGGCATGGTGAAGATGATCCACTACTAGCGCGGGCCCGGGCGGGGAGAGCGTGTTGAGATCGTCCCAGACGACTCCATCGGGTCCTCTGGATACCTGAGCGAGCACTGATGCATTAAGGCGACGAGCGTCTTCGCCAATGCAGCAAGCAGGAGCACGGCCCTCAATAAACCGGACATCTGAAGGTGTCGGGCGTCGCTTCAGTGCCAGCGATAGCGCAGGTCGGGCGGGTCGATCGCGCAATGCAACTGTGAGAAGTGGCACGGGTGTAAGAAGTTGCACCGACGATACTGTTCTCTGGAGGACGCACCCCCTAATCTTTCATCAGCAGATTCTTTTCAATGTTCGGATGGGTGTGGATGACGACGGCAGCTGGGATGGCCGCGCGAGCGCAGGTCTCCGGACCGTTGCACGACCGCTACGACGAGGTACTTACCGACGCTGCACTCACCTTTCTTGCTGGTCTGCACCGGGCCTTCCAGCGGCGCCGGGTTGAGCTGCTCGAGCTGCGCGAAGCCCGGCA